>WRCI01000006.1 GCA_009784145.1 Methanobrevibacter sp. | reverse complement strand
AATTAATTCTGATGAACACTAATTTATTCAAACAAACTCCATATAATTGAGATTCATTTTCTGGAAAAAATTCGAAAAACTTCGCACTTTTTTGAAAAAACTCCACACTTTTTTACAGACTCCTATTTTTTATAAAATTTAAAAAAATTTATGTACAAATATTATTATTAAAAAAAAAGTTATTAAAAAATATAACTAAAAAAAATAAAAAAAAGTGAATTATCTTTTAATATTCACTCTCTTAGTGGTTTTAGAACTACTATAAAGCTTATCACCCGCATATTTAGCTACAATATTAACTTTGCCTCTAAAATTAACTTTTTTAAGATTTAAAGTAGCTACACCTTTACTATTAGTTTTTGCCTTACCTACATATTTACCTTTAATATAAAACTTAACAGTTTTTTTAGATAAAGCTTTCTTATTTTGATCTCTAAAGGTAGCTTTAATAGATCCTTTTTTATTAAATTTTCCAGCAAAACTAGTAATAACTGAACTTACTTTAGATTTAGTCACAGTAACAGTAGCACCCCGACTATTTAACTTAGTTGAATCTCCTTCAAATACAGCAGTCAAAGTTCTTTTACCAACAAAGTTAGATTTATAATTAAAAGTAGCTATTCCTTTACTATCAACTTTTCCACTGCCAACATGAATTCCATTTATATAAAATTTAACAGTTTTTCCAACAGCAGAAGCAACATTAGGATTTACAGTAGCTGTAAGCAAAACATTTTTACCATAAAAACTAGTAAATCCAGATACAGATATAGATGTAGGATTAACATGAGTTTCTATAGGAACAAAAACAGTAGCTCTTAAATTTAATTCTTCACCATGAATTGTGGAAGAGATAACTATTGGATTAGCATTTACAGGAACATGACTCCAAGTATGAGCATTTTTACCATTTACAATCTGGGTTGTGCCATCTGGATGAACTATACTGACTTCAAAATCAGGTAAGTTAATTGCATTAGAATTATAAGTATTGGTTCCATTTAAAGCTAACAAATAAGTATATCCATAGTTATTATTAACTGTAAATTGAGCATTTCCTCTTAAAACTGCAATAAAGTAATTATTCAATTCAAATCCACCATATTTATCAGTGACATTATTAGAACCCCACCAATTAAAGTCTGCAACAAAGAAACTATCAACAGTAGTATTCATATTATAAACCTGATAACCAGTATTATTAAGGAAAATACAATAACTAATATTCAAACCAATAGATTGGAATCTATAAATAGCACTTCCAAATTCTGCAGTATTATCAATAAAAGTACAACCAGTTACATTTTGAACAGTAGGATGATTTGCTCGAATAAATAGAGCGCCACCCCTAGTTGCAATGTTATTATTAAAAGTAGAACTATTTAAAGAAAATTCACCACCACCAGACTGATAAATGGCACCACCACCGCGATCATCAGCAGTTCCAGTTGCATTGTTATTAACAAAGGTAGAATTACTTATAGTTAAACCAGTTGATCCTCTTGCAAAAATAGCACCACCATTTGATGCCCTATTATTCTCAAAAGTACAATTATCCACTACTAAAATACTTGAATCTCCCCATTGATGAAGAGCTCCACCTCCATTATTACCACCAGTTCCAGTTGCAGTATTATTAACAAAGATAGAATTAAAAATACCTACATTAGCATCATAAACATAAACAGCCCCACCACCATCACTCCTGCCAGTTCCAGTTGCAGTATTATTAATAAATTCACAATTAAAAATGTTTACAGTAGCATTATTTATAAATATAGCTCCACCACTAGCTGTTAAATCAGTTATAGTTCCATCACTAGATCCTACAGCATTTTTAAAAACGATTCCATAGAAATTAACACTAATTTCTTTGGATACAGCAAAAATGAAATTATTTCCTTCAGCATCAATAATTGTATCATTCTTAGAAGAGTCAATATATTTAGCTCCAAAGATATTTACACTTTGATTAATAGTTATACCAACATTTCCATCGCCTTTATAAGTACCTTGATCAATGATAATTTTATCATTGCCCTCACCATCATTTGTCATATTAACAGCTTTTCCAATGTTTTTGTAAGGATCAGTAATATTTCCAGATGAAGAACTATCGTCACCCGTAGTATTAACATAAAAATCTGCAGCAAAAACTCCAGTAGTTAAACTTGAAAAAATTACTAATATAGTAAATATCACAAAAACAGCTGAAAATATTTTAATTATTTTTTCATTATCAATATTATTATTTTCAGATTTCATGAATTATTCTCCAATTATATAATTTAAGATATTAAAATATCTCGAAATGTATTTATATACTACACGATATTTAATACTTTCTATTTTGTTCTTATATATTCAAATAATTATTATAATTAAAAAGAATAAAAAAAATTAAAATTGGTAATGAAATTAAATATAAATGAATAAAATTAAAGAAAACAAATATATAATAAATAATAATTAAGTAAAATAAAAAAATAGTTAAATAATCAAATAAAATCAGAATTTATTTATTATAAACAGTTTATTTTCTTTTAAGTGCAATTAATTCTCCTCTAATATTTTCAACAAGCAAAACGACTTCATTATTTATTGGACAAGGTTTAACTGATTTATTTTCACCTACTTTAACAATACTCTCTTTTTTTACAGATTCACCATATATAGAAACAACTTCATCGATTCCTGATTTTAAAAGAGTTCTTACAGACTGATCTCCAAATAATTCTCTAATTTTTCCAACTGAAATATATCTACCATCGTTATAAGTAGAAGATAATCCTATTCCTGCCATCGCCCCTATAATTCCATCTTCAGTTCCACCAAGCCCCTCTAATAATATTCCTAAATTTTTAGACAAGCTCCTTGCTTGACATTGAGTTACTATTTTTTCTTTAGTATCTTTACCAAAAGCTATGAGTGAAGCAGTAACTTGAGTATCACTAGCTACAGCCAAACCAGGATCACTACCTTCAATAAAATCATCTAGCATTTCTTTTTTTGTTTCTTCGAATATTTCTTTCAATAAATTCTTATTGTCTTTATATACTTCAAATTCACCTTTTTGATTTACATTAATATCAATATGAATAACTGCACAACTGTTATGAGAAGTATATGGAACATCTGGATGAACTAATAGTTGATGTCTTACAATTCCTTTTATAGGATATTTTTTACCTAATACTTCAGCCACATTTCTAGATAATCTACCAGTTCCTCGTGTATTAATGTTATCTGTATCATCCATAGCTACAAAAATCATATTTATCTCCAAAACAATATCATTAAACCATTATATAATTAATTAATTGTTAAATATATTTATACCATTAGAATATATTATTAATTATGTTTATACAATTTAATTTGGAACCATTATTAACTTTCCAGTTTTAGGATCCTCATATACACTTCCAATTTGAGAATAATCCCCAGTTCCACCAGTGACCTCTTCCATGTTTTCATCCGTTATTTCTTTACCTTGTTCGATTGCAATAGAATTTTTAACACCTTCAACTAAATTTGCTTTTTCTTCAGGACTCATATCACCAAATACTATACTTTCCATATTCATAGACATTATAGCAAACAACATGAACCCCACCGCAAGAACTAACATACAGTCAACAATATTGACAGTATAACTCATGGGATCAACATCTTTGTCAGTCGAAAGAAGTCTTTTTCTCTTTCTTAGCATTTATAGCACCTCAAAATAAATTCTGCTAAATTATCTAAAGTATCAATGTCTTTAATATACCATTTCTTTCTAATTTTTGAGATTACATATGCTAAAGAAGCAGAAGCCATTCCCAAAACGGTTGTATCAAATGCAATTATTAAACTATCTGCTAATGTTTGAGTGTCTCCAGATCCGAGTGCTAAAAGTCCTGGGCCAAGAGGAATAAGGGTTCCCATTAAACCTAATGCTGGTGCAATTTTCGCTACAATATCTATTTTTTCAAGTCTTTGGAAAAGTTTTAATTCTTTTTCTTCGATAATTTCTCTTGCAAGAGACTTTTGAGTTTCAAAATCCAAACTATGATTATTATAGCTATTATAATTATTGTCAATTATTAAATTAAGAGCATTTTTTGAATATTGTGGAATTTTTGATTTAGATATTATCTTTCTAAAATCTCTTTCAAAATCTGAAGAACCTGAATTATTAAGCATAACTGACTTCAAATTAAGCATGATTTTTTTAACATCTTGAGAATGAATTCCTTCCTTATATCTTTTGTAATATTCTGCAATCAAAATCCCTATATTTAATATAGAATAAATAAAGAAAATTATTAATATTATGATTACTGGCCATAAAAGAATCTGTGCTATTGAATGTAATATCACTTCAGGCATAGCTCCTATGCCTACTATCCATGAATCTAAAAAACTCGTATTATTTAACACTAAAACACCATTAATATTTATTTATTATATAATTATTATACTAGATAAATGAAAAATATACTAATTTTCATTGCTATTTAACCATAAATAAGTCGAAATTATCTTTTTATTTATCTTTTTATTCCATAAAAATAACCTATTCCAATAATACCTACTAATAATAAAGTAATAGCTATTAAAATAGGGTTTTGAGGAGATTCTGAATTAGAACCACTGCCAGAAATATTTTTAATTTCATACATTGGATCCTCAGATGATGGGTTAGAACTATCTAAAGAATTTATGTCTTCAAATCCGAATGCAGTAAAATTATTTTTAATATCATTTAAAGTAATACTATTATCTGATGGGTTTTTGGATTCTCCTAATAATCCTGAGCCACTAATATTATTATCAAAATGATTTTTTGATTCTACCTTATCATCCCCATCACTTGTAGAATTAAGTCCATTTGTAGTTGAATTATCTTTAATATTACTATTTCCAGCTTCATTCCCATCACTTGTAGAATTAAGTCCATTTATGCTTGAATTATCTTTAATATTACTATTTCCAGCTTCATAACCATCATATGAATCTACTGAAAAAGAAGAAGATGAAGAAGAAACTTTATCTAAAATATTATTACCATAGTCATCAGTTATACTTGTAAAAAATGTTTCAAGATTAAAACTTTTTCCAGCCATATCTGGAGTGACAACTGTAGTAACTGTCAATTGCTTAATACCTGGACCTAAACCCGCACCTTCTGCAGTGAGTCTGAGATTACCAACATACCATACACCTGAAGCAGAATTATAATTATTAGAACTTGTTCCAGTATAAGTGCTAACAAAACTCAATCCTTTAGGAAGTAAAAACATCACTGCAATATTAGCTAAATCTAACTCACCAGTATTCTGAATTCTTATGTAAAATGTAGCTGTATCTCCTACTTTATACTCACTTTTGTCTGAAGTAATTGAAATAATAGCTCTTGAAGATTTATCAGGCGTATCCGTTTCATCATCTGAACTATCCTTATTGGCATTATTTGAAGTTCCATTATTCTCATCTTCAGAATCATCATCATCAGATAAAATAGAAGATGATTCTGCCTTAGCAAAATTCAACAACTGATGTGAGTTAATATCCATCATATAATTATTTTTACAATCAGATAAATCAGCTGAATCAGCATATAATCCCGTGCCCATATATAGGAAAGAGAGTGTTAAAACTCCTAACAATGTAATTAAAAATACTTTTTTAGATAAAGTTGATTTAAGCATGTCATTGCTCCTTAATATATCTTAATATAAAGTTTAGAAGATAGCTAAACTATAATATAAAATTATATCAATATACATATATATACCTATTGATAAGTAAAAATATGATAAATTTATTAATAAAAATTATAAAATGTATATATGTACATATAGATATATACTAATTGCAATTTAATTATTTTATGATATTAACTCAATTTTAATATATTATAATATAAAATAATCGAAAAAAATATTAATAGTTGAAAAAAGTTAATTTGGAGATTAAAATGAATAAAAAAAATATTATTATGATTATTATAATTACAGCTATAATAATAACTATTATAGGAATAGCTTCTATTTCATTTAATGAAGAGAAAACTGGATATATTTCAGATAATCAAGTAGTGGATATGCTTGGAAGAACCATTACTGTTCCTGAAAATATCACTCACATTGCATCTCTCTCTAGTAGTTCAACTGTACAAGCATATATTTTTGCTCCAGATAAGCTTGTTGGATGGGATTCACTAAGAAGTCCATTGCAAAATAAATATATGAATCGGGAGTATGTTGATCTTCCTTATATCGGAGGTGGAAAGCAAGCTGCTAATTATGAAAATTATATCTCATTAAAACCAAATCTTGTCTTTGTAGGTCATGCTTATTCAATTGAAAATGTAGAACCAATTCAGGAAAAACTCGGAAATATTCCATTAATCGATATAGAAGGAGATAATAATATAAACACTCTTACTGAATCAATTGAATTTATGGGTAATATTCTTAAAAATAATGAAACATCAACTAATCTATTAAATTTTTATAATGAAAACATGAAAATGGTTGAAGATAGAGTGAAAGATATACCTGCCCAAGACAAAAAGAAAGTATATTATGCTAGAGAAGAATCAGGTTTATCAAGCCACCCCGCAGAATCCCAACATACACAACTTATTGAAATTTGTGGAGGAGATAATGTTGTTAAAACAGAATTGACTAAGGGAGGCGTTGGAATCTCTATAGAACGAATTATAGCATGGAATCCTGATGTAATAATAGCTAATGATGCACAATTTTATGAAAAAGTATATTCTGATCCTTTATGGAAAGATATCAAAGCCGTGAAAAATAAAGAAGTTTATTTAGCACCACAATCTCCATTTAGTTGGTTTGCTGGACCTCCTGGAGCTAATACAATAATAGGGATTCCATGGGTAGCAAAAGTTATCTATCCTGAGAAATTTGAAGATATTGATTTAAAAAATATGACTAAAAACTTTTACTCTGAATTTTATCATTATAACTTAACTGATAATGAAGTAAATGATATACTGAGTTCAAGTGGATTGAAAGAATATTAAATTAAAATATGATGATTTAATTGAAAAACATCAATGAATAGAAGGATTTGAACAACAATGCTAAATATTTTAAGAGAGAAAATGTCTAAACATAGCATATCCGCAATCACATTACTTTTAATGCTATTAATAGCACTATTTTTTATATCTTTTTTACTCGGAAGATATCCAATAAGTCCTTATGAAGTAATTTTAGCAATATGTTCAAAAATTACTGGTATTGATTTTGGTCTTTCCCAAACAGTTGAAACAATAATATTTCAAATAAGATTACCTAGAATATTAGCTGCTATATTAGTTGGAGCATCATTATCAATCGCAGGAGCATCATTTCAAGGATTATTTAAAAATCCATTAGTTTCTCCAGACAAATTAGGAGTTTCATCTGGTGCAGGTTTTGGAGCAGCTCTTGCAATACTTCTTTATGGAGGATATTTTCTTATTCAGGCTTTATCTTTCATATTTGGTCTTTTAGCAGTTGTTGTCTCTTATTTATTAAGCAGAACATTTAAAGGAACTTCAATGTTAACCTTAGTGCTTTGTGGTATAGCTATTGGATCATTCTTCTCAGCTTTATTATCAATAGCTAAATATGTAGCAGATCCATATGGACAATTACCTACTATAGTATTTTGGTTGATGGGAAGTTTAGCATCAGTAACAACACAACAAATAATTATGGTATTGATTCCTATGCTAATTGGAATAACAATCTTAATCCTTATAAGATGGAGACTAAATGTTGTATCTATGGGAGATGAAGAAGCATTAACTATGGGAATTGATGTTAAAAAAATGCAAGCTATTATAATAATATGTTGTACTTTGATTACTGCTGCAGCAGTAAGTATAAGTGGAATAATTGGATGGATAGGTCTTGTAATTCCTCACATAGCCCGTATGATATTAGGTCCAGATCATAAGGTTTTGCTTCCTGCAAGTGTTATACTAGGAGCATTTTTCTTATTACTCATTGATAACATTTCAAGAACTGTGACAACCGTTGAAATACCCCTTGGAATTCTTACTGCATTAATTGGAGCACCTTTCTTTATTTATTTACTTAAAAAAAGTAAAGAAGTTTGGGTTTGATTGAAAAAAATCTATAAAAAAACAATCTAATATCTTATATAAAAAAAATAAATAAAATAAAAACTACTTACAATAAGTTTAGCAATAAAATTTATACTTGTCAATATTTTATAAATAAAATTTAATATAAAAAAATTATAAAAAAGTATAAAAAAGTATAAAAAATCTATAAAATACCATATTAAAGAATATTCTAATCATATAACTGAATAAAATAATAATCTTGGATAATATGACAAATATTAAAAATTTACTTGAAGTTAAAAATGCTTCATTTTCATATAATGAAAGAAAAAATATATTTGAAGATTTAAATCTCCAAGTTAAAAAAGGAGAAATCTTCTGTATATTAGGAGCCAATGGTTGTGGAAAAACCACCTTGATTAAATGTATAACTGGTATAAATAAATTAACTAAGGGAAATATAATTCTAAACAATAAGGATATGGCTTCATTAAAACCTTCACAAATAGCTAAAAGTATGGCTTATATCCCACAAGAACATAATTCAACATTTCCTTATAGTGTTTTAGATGTTGTTTTAATGGGAAGGTCAGCACATTTAGAAATATTTGAATCTCCAAGTGAAAAAGATTATAAAATAGCAGAAAAAGCTATTAAAAGTCTTAATATTGAACATTTAAAAAGTGTTCCATATAATGAAATAAGTGGAGGAGAACAACAACTTACATTTATTGCAAGAGTATTAACTCAAGAACCAAAGTTGTTAGTTTTAGATGAACCAACATCTCATTTAGATTTTGGAAATCAAATAAGAGCTCTTAATGTAGTTGAAAAATTAGCTAAAGATGGTTTAGCTATTATAATGACTTCACATTTTCCAGATCATGTTCTTACATCAGGTACCAAAGTTGCAATAATGAAAGATAGGGGATTTATTGAAGTTGGAAGTCCTGAAGATGTAATAAACTCTGAAAATATGGAAAAAACTTATGGTATTTCTGTGAAAATAATAGATATGGGAGAAAGATTTGCTTGTGTTCCATTGAAATTAAAGTGAATCATAAAATAAAAAAAATAATTTTCATGAAAAATTTATGAAAAATTTGATTGAAATAAAAAACATTATATATTAGTTTTAACATATATAACATATGTAAAATATCTAAACTGTTTTGTTTATCGTAATTTAACAAGATAATTAG
Organism: Methanobrevibacter sp.; assembly: GCA_009784145.1. GTDB lineage: Archaea > Methanobacteriota > Methanobacteria > Methanobacteriales > Methanobacteriaceae > Methanobinarius. The sequence goes on along the minus strand of WRCI01000006.1, from coordinate 12,767 downwards.
ATAAATTATATATAATATAATTTATATATCAAACAACTCACATATAATATAATTTGTATGTGAAATAAATTACATATCGATATATAAAAAATGGAGAAATACTATGAACATTAGTGCAAGAAATCAGTTAAAAGGTACAGTTGAAGATGTAGAATTAGGAGCCGTAATGGCTAATATTAAAATAAAAATTGATGAACCTGGTGTAATTACTGCTTTAATCACCAAAGAATCAGCAGAAGCTTTAAAACTTGGAAAAGGAGATGCTGTTTCAGCTATCATTAAATCAACTGAAATCATGGTTGGAAAATAATCTAATTTGAAATTATTTTTTATTATATTTTTTTCCAATTTTTATTATTTTTATTTTTTCTCTATTATTGTGTCTATTAATTTTATAGCTATTAAGGATTAATTTCCTTAAACTATTAATGATTAATTTTCTTATAATATCTTATTTTTAAATTATTTAGTGATTATTAATTTTAGATATGAACAATTATTCATTAATTATTTTTATTATATGATTATTTTTATTATACAACTTTATTTTTAGTATATAACTTTATTTTATATCAAAAAATTAAATATAATTAGCTATATTCCTATTATTTTATTATATTATATTAATTGAATTTTATAAAAGAATTTAATTTTCTAATATTTATTAATAAAATATGAATATGTTATAAAATAAAAATGAATTAAAATAAAAATTAATAATAAAATAAATATAATAATAAAACATAAATAATACTAAAATATTGAAAAGTAATAATTAAAAATCTAATAAATAAAGTTGATTTTGTTAAAAACTATAAAAAATAATATAAAAATAATTAGAAATTATATAAAAATAATATAAAAATAATTAGAAATTATAAAAAGTAATTAAAAATTTAAAAAAATAACTATATTCAAATGAATATAGTTATTAAATATTAATTTGTTCATCTATCTATTTAGATGCTTTTAATTCACGAACTCTTGTAAGGATTCTTACTAAGATTTCCTTATCAGAAAGAAGGTCAGTTTCCACTAATTTTTTCATTTTAATAGGGATACCATCCATTCTATAAGCTGTACCTTCAGTTTCTATACCTACAAAAGCAGGTGGGATAATAACATCAGATAGCTCAGTTGTTGGAGTTCTGTGAGGCTCTATTGTAACTACAGGAATTTCCGCCATTACTTCTAGTGCTTTTTGTGGGAAATGTGCCCCAGGATCTGCACCAATTACAAACATTCCATCGGTTTCTTTATTTTGCAATAAATCATTAGAACCAGTTTCACCAGGATTGTACTTAGCACTTCCATCAGCAAAATCAACACAGAAAGGATAACCAGTTTCCCAAGTACAAACTTGGTTAAATCCGTTTACATTATAGTGTCCTCTCATTGGTATAAGAGTGAATTTTGCATGTGCGTTTAAATCTTGAATTGTACGTATACCTGCATCAATGTTTCTATTTTTTCCTCTACTATGAGTTATACCCATTCCGAAGAAAAGAATACCAAATTGAGCTTTTTTAAGAAGTTCAACTGTTGCTTCTATAGTTTCTCTTGGTACACCAGCAACTTGTTCATATAAAATCTTTTTGCCTCTAAGAGCAGTTCTTATAGCATCCAATAATTCGTAATCTTTGTCAAATTCCACTTGTACATGAACATCAGCAAGTTTAGAAGTGTCAGATTCCCTTGGGTCAACAACAATTACAGTTCTATCAGATCTACCTCTTTCTCTGAAAAATCCTCTTGAAAAGACGTGTCTAGAAAAATGTCTTGGATGAGCATGTAATGGGTTACATCCCCAATATATTACTACATCAGCTCGATTTTTAACTTCACCAAGAGTACATACTGGGTATCCTACATCGTGTACTGCCAAAAGAGATGGACCATGACATACTGTTGCAGTATTATCAATTACTGCAAAAGATTCTTCAGCTAGTTCAACTCCTACTGATTGTGCATCACAATCAACAGAACTCCACCCATACATTAAAGGTCTTTTAGATTCAACTAACATTTTTGCAGCTTCTTCTACTGCTTCGTCCATACTGACTTCTACAAGCTCTCCGCTTTTTCTAATCATAGGTTTTTTGTATCTTTCAGCACCTTCTGCATGGACAAACTTAGCATTACCAATTCTACATGCATTTTGAGTACTTACAACTTCGTCACCTTCAACCTTACAGATGATATCATCACATATTGTTCCACAAAATGGACATGGAACATCTTCATGAATTTCCATTATTAATCCTCCATTATAATAATTTGTATCTTATTTAATTTATATGTTTCTATTATTAAGGAACAATATGATTGTTGCCAGCAACAGCTACATAAACTGTACCATCAGGACCTTTTTCTGAAAAATCTCCTTTAAATTTATAGAAAGATCCTTTGATTGATTCACCTTGAATGTTTAAATCTTTTTCTATTCCATGGTATTCAAAACCAGGTAAAAATTCACTAACGATACCTTTAATTACAATAGTACCATTTTTCATTTCGCCACCAGGTCTTGAAATAACATTACCTTCAATAACTAAAAGACCTCCATTCATGTGAACACCAGGCATGTGCCTTACATCGCCTTGGATGATTAGTTTTCCACCAAGCATGTATTCAGCAACTTCATTTTGAGCATTACCTTTAATAGTTATAATACCACCAGTCATACCTCTCCAATCACCACGATAAGAAGAACCTACATAATCTCTAGCATTGCCATTTATAATTAGTTCTCCTCCTCTCATGTCTTGACCTGCCCAAGAGTCAGCATTACCATTAACAGTAATTATTCCTCCTTCCATTTCAGCTCCGACATACATATTGACATTTCCATTTACAGTGATTTTTCCATCAGTCATTCCTTGACCAATTCTTTTAGTATTATAAACATCACCATCAATGAGAATATTAGTTTCGGCTGGAGTTGGACCAGATTCGCCTTCAACATCAAAAAAATCGCCGATTTTTGAAGAAGTATTACCATACCATACTTCTAAATCTTTAATTTCATCAATTGACTTATTTGCAAAATCGTCTGGTTTGATTGTGCTTGTTTCAATAGGTACATATGGTTGTTCTTTAGGAGTTAATACTACTTCATTCATTTTCCTGCCTCCTTAATTCCATTGATTGGAGCTGGTTTTAAAACATATTCATCTTGTACTGGATAATTCTCAAAGTTAACAGAATAGTACTGTTTGAAAACATTTTCAACTTCAGAAACAACTTGTTTTTCAAGTTCTGCATTATATAGAGAATCAACCCAAAATGTTCTACCATGATGATTAGGAATTGTAACTTCTCCATCTTGAACAACAATCTTACCATCTTTAAACACATATGATGAACGTTGGAATGAAGACTCAATAGCCCCATAGTCAGCAGAAGGATCCTGATTATCAATATTGAAATTATGTATAGCTATATCTGCATCAGCACCAACACCTAAATGACCTTTTGTATCACTTAATCCTAAAACAACAGCAGGAGATGATCTTGATATTTGAGCTATATCATAGAAACTGTATTCTCTATCAATAGTAGCTAAACTTGTTCTCTTCTCAGCCCATTTATGAACTTTATTTTCAAGCATATCTTCTCTAGCCTTATTACTCATTAACCATGAGAAAACTCTAGGATATCTTGTAAATGGTCCTCCATTAGGACTATCAGTAGTCATACATACTTTAGATGCATCATCAACAAGTAAGAATAATTCTAAACCAATTGCCCATTGTACGGATGGAACTGGTGCTTTTGGAGAATAAATGAATGGAACGATTCCAGAACCAGTTTCAAGTTCAATATCACAATTAGCCCATTTTAAGCCATTTAATGTGTGAATATCATATTCCATTGGTCCATCTGCTGTCATAGTAGTAGTTTCATCTAATGTAACTTGACCAATATCAATTGTGATATGATCATTTTTATTAACATAATCAGCTATAGTTGGAGCTTCAGAAACAAAATCTCTCCAATTAGTACCACCATAACTATGGTATTGAATATGGGTTGCATGGACTGAAGTTTTTCTACTACCAGTGACTGGATCAACTTTTATACCTTTAGGAAGATCCAATGAAGCTAAAGTAGTTTCATAATTTCCAGGGTGCCCTAAATCATTACAATGTAAATGTATTGAATGAGGAAGTCTTAGCATTTCATTTACTTCAGCTAAACCTCTTATAATTTCTCCACCAGTTATATCAAAGTACGGAGTAGGATCATCTATTCCATGAACGTTTCCACCCCATCCCCATGCTTCTGTTCCACCAGGGTTAACTATTTTTATAGCATAACCTTTAGTAGCTTTAATAATCCAAGATGCATAAGTAGCTGCTTTATCAATATCTCCTTCTTTTAAATATTGCATTATAAACCAATTATTACCAAGTAAAGTAAAAGCAGCATGATCAAGAATAGGTGTAGCATGGAACTCTTCATGTGTATGTCTTGCAAGTAAAGGAGGCATTGCTGCTTCCATTGCAGTAGTATACCCCATTTGAGCATATCTATAACCAGTCATGAAAGTTGAAGGAACTGAAAATCCAGTTCCAGCTCTTTTACCAGAATCTGGTTTACTAAATTCCGTATCTTTTTTACTGTCTTCTGGGCGAATCAATCGTCCAACATTAACTTTTGCCCCAGCAATATGAGTATGTGGATCAATACCTCCAGGCATTACTATTTGACCAGATGCATCAATTTCTTTAGCATCGGCACTTACACTATCCACTATTTTACCATCTTTAATAGAGATATCCACTTTTTCTCCATCAATTTTATTTAGTGGATCATAAACATTACCGTTTTTTATTATATATTCCATAAATAAAAACCTCTCTTAATAGAATGAAACCTTATTATATACTTTCATAAGTGTAGGCATGTCTAAAACTGGTTTATCTGTAGCCACTAATTCAACAGGAACCCCTTTAAAACTAGGCATTGCTGTGGATTCAGTGTCTGGTTTAACTACTCTATTAGCCCATGGACCCATAGGAACATAAACCATTCCTTCAGGAAGTGCTTCTTTAGCTTTTACAGACTTAAGAACTACATCACCATGTTCAGTCAATATTTCAACATTATCTCCTTCTTTAATACCTAACTCTTCAAATTGATCTGCACTCATATTACATACAGCTGCATAATCAACATACATTTTAAGGTCTTTGCCAGATTCTATTGCTTCACCTTGCCAAACTGTTCTTCCAGTATTTAATATGACTTTCATTTATGAATCCTCCAAGTTTTCTAATTTTAAAGCGAAAACAGGACATGCATCAACACAGGTTCCACATTTTCCACATAGATCGGTTTGTTTTAGAGTTACTACTCCATCTTCTACTACCATAATCATGTCATCATCGTATCTAGGTCCTTTTCCTCCTGCAACTTCAGGACTATTTAAGGAATTGACTGGGCAAGATACAACACAATTTCCACAACCATGGCAAAGTTCTGGATAAGTAACAAGTCCAATTGACATAATTTTCCTCCAATTTGTTATTATCTATTGATTTACTCGAGTATAATCAATTACTATATATACTCAGTTTAATACATTGTCAAAAGCTTTTTGCCAAGCTTTAGATTTTATAGGAGTACAGTTAATCTTAGTTCTTACAACATCAATAGCATTAACTGGACATGCTTTTTCGCATGCTCCACAATATATACAGTATTTTTCATCTTTATGAATTTTTTCAACTTTCCCTCCAGATTTCTCTGGTTGAGGGAAGGATAATACATTACATGGACATGCCATAATACAAGTTTCACATCCTTGACATGTTTCTCCACTAATCTCTAAAGTGCCTTCAAATGGTTTCTCTACTTTAATTGCATCTACAGGACAAATATCTTCACACCAACCACAGTCTACACAAGTTTCCTGATTGATGAAAGTTTTTCCTTTAGTTCCAAAGTCTTCAGAGTTAAGATCATAATCTCCATAAGAACAAGTCCTACATACTGCCTTAATTGCATCTACAGGACATGCTTTTTTACAAACAAGACAATATACACATGAATCTTTATTTACATCAATACCTGAAGATATTGTAGGATCAATAGAAGTAGGATTCTTATAAGCAAGTGTTATAGCATCTGCAGGACACATTTCTTCACATATACCACAATTTACACAAGTATCTTTATCAATTTCAATTTCACCTGTAACAAGTTTTGATCTTACTGGTAATTCCCTAGCTATAGTAATAGCTTTTGGAGGGCAAGCAAGTTCACAATTTTTACAATATATACAAGTTTCTTCGTCAATTTCTGAAGATTTTATTAAACGAGGATATAAATCTGACTCTTTAATAGATTCTCCATCAATATCGAAATTTAATGCATTATAAGGACATATACAACTACACATACCACACAAAGCACATTCAGAAGAGTCTATATCAATATTACTTGACTCTTGTTCTGTTCTAACCATTGCTCCAGTTGGGTTTACTTCAATAGCAGTAACAGGACATACTTTTTCACATAAACCACAGGCGGCACATAGGTCATTATTAAAATGTAACTTTCTTAATTCCACTCCTGTTCTTTCAACAGAAATGTCTTTATTAATGACATCTGTCATTTCCATTTATTTAACCTCCGTTATAGTTATAGAGTTTGTAGGGCACATTTCCCCACATATAAGACAACCGCAACAAAATTCATCATTTATCTTTGCTTTAAGATCATCCAACACAACAGCATTCATCATACACGCATCAGAACAAATACCACAAGCAATACAAGAATTTCCAATATTAGATTTGTAACTAGTATTAGAACAGATTTTTACTATTGTTCTAGTTTGATTCACATCTTTAAGAAGAGTATAAACCATAGTCAAAAAATCTTTTCTACAAAAATCCCTTATTACTTCTGCTACTTCAACAGAGTTTACAGATATATTTCTTCCATTTAAGTAGTGAGAAACCGTAGACCTATTCATATCAAGAATTTCAGCTATTTGATTTTGATTATAGCCATTTTTTCTAAGTTCTACTGCTGCCAGATATTTTAAACCGGATATTATATGTTTTGGCATTTTGACTCCCTGTGTGTTAACTACATATTATTATTTCATATAATATATATGTTTGCAAAAACCACATGGCAATAAGTTTAAATATTAAAATGTGATTACAACACACAACCATCAAGACAAAAAATAAGAACCATGCGTTTATTATTGATATTATATATATTTTTATTTAAAATTAGAAAAAAAAGAATAAATATAGAAAAAATAAAATTTAAAGATATATTAATCAAATAAAAACGAAAACAAAAAAATTAATCAAATGAAAACGAAAATAAAAAACTTATTCATATGATGAAAAATAAATAAACAACAGCCAGAGAGAAAAAATAAAATTTTTTTATAAGAATTTTTTAAAATAATATTATATAAACAATCAAATCAAAAAGTATATTGTTCTATAAATATAAAAATATATTATATTATAAATATTATATTATAAAAATATATATAAATATATAAAATTACTAAAAAATATAATAAATAATATATAAAAATATTTAAAAATATATAAAATTAATTAAAAATATTTAAAATTATAATAAAAAATCTACTAATATTAATAATATTTTATTAAATTATTGTAATTTCATATATAATACAAAAATATTCATCCTAAAAATATTTATTATAAAAAAAATATATAAATAAAACTCATTAATATAAAAATAAAAAAAATTCATTCATATAAAAATAATAAAAAATATAAAAATTCAATCATATTAATAAAACCATTAGGTGATAAAATGAGAGTAATTGGAATAACTGGAAAAAAAAATACTGGAAAAACAACACTTGTAACAATGCTAATTCCAGAACTGATAAAAAAAGGTTATACCCTAGGTACTATTAAAAAAACTCACAGCCAATTCGACATTGAAGGAAGAGACACAGAAAAACATAGTGTAGCTGGTGCAAAAATAGTGGCAGGTGTTGGAAAAGAAACTTTCTTTAAATTAAACAAGGAAATGGAACTAGAAGATATGTTAAAGTTTATGAAAGAGCTAGAAACTCTTGATTTTGTAATTTTAGAAGGTTTCAAAGAATCACCATATATAAAAATAGCTACTGCAGATTATGATAACTCTGATGATACAATTTTAAAAGTCGTTGATGTTAGAAAGATCAGCGGAGAAACTAGTGAGATTGATAGTAAAAATCTTGATGATTGTGATACTTCTGATAGTATTAAAGAGATAATTGAATTAATTGAAGACAGAAGCTATGGGATATTACAAAAACTCAACTGTAAAAAGTGTGGTTACAACACATGTGATGAATTTAGAATTGCAAAAATTAAAGGGGAAATAGGTAGAGAAACACAATGTTTTGCTGATATAAATGATGCTGTATTAAAAGTAGATGGTGAATTAATTCCAATGAACCCTTTTGTTACAATGTTAGTTCGTAATATAACAACTAGTATAGTAGACTCATTACGAACCAATGAATTTGGAGCTAAATCTATAGAAAAGATTGAGTTAATTGTGAAAAACGAAACCCAAAAATAAAAAATAAAAATAAAAAATAAAATAAAAAATAAAAATAAAAAATAAAAATAAAAAATAAAATAAAAAATAAAAATAAAAAATAAAAAATAAAATAAAAACTGAAATCAACAGCAAAGCTAAAACTAAAAATCCAAATATAAAAAACTCCACCAAAAAATAAAATATAGATTAAAATATAAAAAAGCCCTCAGAAAAAAAATTAGACTAAAATATAATCCCCAACAAAAAGCAAAATATAGGTCAAAAGATGAATAATATTGTGAAAGATAAATATCAACGCCCAATAATATCATTACGTATTTCAATAACTAATCGCTGCAATGTTAGTTGTTTTTACTGTCATCATGATGGGATTTTACCAAAAAATTATGAAATGACTGTAGATGAAATCTATAAAATACTTAAGATAGCTAAAAAAGTCGGTATTTCTAAAATTAGGTATTCTGGTGGAGAACCTTTAATACGAGATGATATTGTAGAAATCATAAAGAAAACATCTTCTCTTAATTTTAAAGATGTGTCAATTACAACAAATGGTACCTTACTTAGTAAATATGCAAATGACCTTGCAAAACATGGACTAAAACGTATTAATGTCAGTTTTGATACTCTTAATCCAGAAACATATAAATGTATAACAAAAAAAGATTATATGGAAGATGCTAAAAATGGAATTATAGCTGCTATTGAAGGAGGATTATATCCTGTAAAAATAAACATGGTGGTTATGAAAGGTATAAATGATAATGAAATAGATGAAATGTTTGAATTCTGTAAAAAACATGGTTTAGTACTACAGCTTATAGAACTCCTTAAAACAGATGGCTGTGAAGAAAACGAAAAGCTCAACAAATATCATTATGATATGGAACCACTTGAACAAAAATTTGAAAAGATAGCTGATAAAATAAAAACAAGAAAGTTTATGCAAGAGAGAAAAAAATATTATATTGATGATGGGGAAATAGAGCTTGTTAAACCAATGGATAACACAGAATTCTGTGAAAATTGTACTAGATTAAGAATAACCCCTGAAGGTAAAATAAAACCTTGTCTTTTAAGAAATGATAACTTAACAGACCTTTTAAAACCAATACGAGATGGAATATCTGAAGAAGAACTTGAAAAGATATTCATTGAAGGTATATATAAACGAGAACCATATTATGCTGATGAAAAATAAAATAATATTCTCATATGAAAATTAAAATAATACCTCTATATAATAAAAAATAAAATAAATATTCCTATATGAAAATTAAAGTAATGTCTCTATAAATGAAAATTAAAATAATACATCTATATAATAAAAAATAATATAATATTCCTATAAATGAAGAGATAATATAATACACTACTTAAATATCACATTTATCAATTAGTATAATTACTCTTTCGCTTTTATCTTTAGAAATATGAACAATTTCAATTAATTCCCCTTTAATTTCTTCAAGATCAATTTCAACATTAGGGTTGAAAGTCCCTTCTGAAACATGGATAACTAATTTTAAACCTTTTTTGCCATTATATTCAGAAGTATCAATATTTAAAACTTCTCCAGGAGTGAAAACTCTATTGTAAGAAAGTTCTAATATATCATAAACATTAACATTTTTCTTAATGTAATCTATAGCTTCATTACAGCTCATTTTTAGCTCTTGAGTATTCATTATCTCACCTATATTTAGATATTCTTATTCTTCAACAATGATTATAATCTCTTTTTCATCAGTAATATGACCTATCTCCAGTAAATCATCTTTGATATTGTTTAAATTAATTCTAACAACATCATTGACAAGATCTCCATTTAAATGCAAAGTAACTATTATCTCTTCTTCTCCAAACTCTTCTTCAACCATAAGATCAAGAACTTCACCTGGAGCAAATATTCTATTATATGATAATTCTAAAATATCTTCTTTGCTTACATTTAGTTTTACATATTCTAAAGCTTCATCTGGCTTTAAAACTATGTTTTTTTTCATAATTATCACTTTATTAATTAAAATTTGATTAAGATTATATTATGAGCATATGAATTATATGAAATTATATTATAAATTTAATAAATTATATAAAAATATATTATAAATTTAATAAATTATATAAAAATATATTATAAATTTAATAAATTATATAAAAATATATTATAAATTTAATAAATTATAAAAATTACATTATTAGCTATTAAATCAAACATTCATTTTTTTTTAAAGCTAACCAAAGATTTCCTTTTCCATTACTTGCTATATCACCAGTACATCTGATATATTCCCCTTGAAAAGATTTTCCAACAATCGTTGGATTTTTAACAATTTCTTCTTGTATGAAACCTTGAAAAAATTTTAAAAGAGTTCCATTAATAACAATATCTCCATTTTGCATTTGAGAGCCAGGCCAACGATTTACATCGCCATCGATTTGGATAAGACCTTTGCTCATGTGAATACCTGGAAGAATATCACAGTTACCTTTAACATATATTTTTCCACCAGTTAAGCATTCACCTAACTGTTTTCCAGCATTTCCATGAATAGTAATAGTTCCACCAGTCATACCTCTCCAATCACCAATGTAAGAAGAACCACATAATTCTTTTACATTACCCATGATTTCTAATTCACCACCAGTCATTTCACGACCTGCATAGCTTTCAGCATTACCATTAACAAGAATACTGCCTCCAGACATTTCAGCTCCACAGTGAAGATCAACATTACCATTAGCAATAATCTGACCATCAGTCATTTTAGCACCAATATATTTGACCCTGCCTAAGTTTCCATTAAGAACCATTTTAACTTGATTAGAAAATTCAGCTTCGCCTTCTACTTTTACATCAAAGTAGTCAGAAAGTGGAAATTTAGAATTTCCAATAGGTACTTTATATTTATCAAAGTCTGATTTTTCCCAGTTATAAATTTTATCAGGAATCAATTCATCAAACTCAAGTGCTATTTTAGAATTCTTTTTTTGATTAAAAGATATAATTTTCATATAAAACACCTTTAATTCCTATTTACCTGAACATCAACCACTATTGGGTTTGGTACAAAATGATCTTGTACCCTATAATTTTCAAATTTAACTGAGTAATATCTATTAAATGAAGGCATGATTTTTTTTATTAGTATATTTTCTTCTTTTTCTAATCCTTGAACATTAGTCCAAATAGTCTGACTTTCTTTAGTAGAAACAATTTCACCATTTTGAACAAGAATTTGACCATCTTTAACAGTTAAAGTAGCGTTGGAAAATCCATGTTCTATAACTTCATATTCTTTAGAAGGATCAATATTGTTAGAGTCAATATCATATACTGCTATATCAGCTCTAGCCCCAACACCTAAATGACCTCTGTCTTTAAAGCCAAAAGCTTTTGCAGGAGCAGATCTTGAAATAGTAGCTATTTCATTAAAATCATATTCACGGTCTAAGGTAGCAATAGCTGATTTTCTTCTCACAGCTCTATGAACTTCCTCATTTTCAATCATTTCCATTCTAGATTTGTTACTCATTAACCAGGAAATAATTCTAGGATATCTTATAAAAGGACCACCATTAGGACTGTCAGTAGTTAACATTACTTGCCAGGGATTATCTATCATTAAGAATAATTCAAGACCAATAGCCCATTGTACAGAGTGTACACTATTTCTTCCAGAGTATATGAATGGAACAATACCTGATGCAGTTTCAAGTTCAATGTCTTTATTAGCCCATTTAAGACCATTTAATTGATGAAGATCAAACTCCATAGGAGCATCTGCAGTCATTGTAGTGGTTTCATCTAAAGTGATTTGACCAACATCACAAGTGACATAGTTATTTTTGTTAATGAATTTAGCTACATCTTCTGCACCAGATTCAAAATCCCTCCAATTATTTCCACCATAGGAATGATATTGAATGTGAGTCATATGAACAGTTTGATTCCTTAAGGAAGAATTTTTTGATATGTCTTTAATAAGATCCATAGTGCCAATAGTAGTTTCATAGTTACCAGGATGCCCTAAATCATTTGGATGAAGATGTATTGAATGAGGAAGTCCTAATTTCTCATTAGCTTCGGTTAAACAATGAATAATCTCACGGGAGGTAACATCCCAATGAGGAACAGGATCATCTAGACTATGTACATTCATTCCCCAACCCCATGATTCACTACCACCTGGGTT
>WRCI01000005.1 GCA_009784145.1 Methanobrevibacter sp. | reverse complement strand
ATCCTTACTCCTAAGATGGCTCTTACAACTGCAGAATATTTTGCTTTTGAAAAAAATATGCATGTATTGGTTATTTTAACTGATTTAACTAATTATTGTGAAGCTTTAAGGGAAATTTCTGCTGCTCGTGATGAGGTACCTGGAAGAAGAGGTTATCCTGGTTACATGTACACTGATTTAGCAGGTATTTATGAGCGTGCAGGTCGTATAGCTGGTAAAGAAGGATCTATTACTCAGATGCCTATTTTGGTCATGCCTCAAGATGATATTACTCATCCAATTCCAGATTTAACTGGATATATTACTGAAGGACAAATTGTACTTAGTCGTGATATTCACAGAAAAGGTATTTTTCCTCCAGTTGATGTACTTCCATCTTTATCTCGTTTGATGAGTGGAGGTATTGGTGAAGAGAGAACTCGTGAAGACCACAGTGGAGTTTCTGATCAGCTTTATTCTGCTTATGCAGAAGGTCGTGATTTAAGAGACTTAGTAGCTGTTGTTGGTGAAGAAGCTCTTACAGAAAGAGATCAAAAGTTCTTACAATTTGCTGATGCATTTGAAGAAGAATTCATTACTCAAGCTAAAGATGAAGATAGAACTATCCAAGAAACTCTTGATCTTGGTTGGAAATTATTAAGTATATTACCTAAATCTGAGCTTAAAAGGGTTAAGGAAGAATTTATACCTAAATATCTTCCAGAAAACTAATATTGAGCATATTGTTCAATATTGTTTATAATCCTAAATAATCTTATTTATCATCCGATATTTGGAGGATAAAATGGCACAAGAAACTATGGAAGGGATTAATCCCACTCGAATGGAGCTTTTAAAGCTCAAAGGTAGAGAAAAACTCGCTGTTAAAGGTCACAGTTTACTTAAAGAAAAACGTGATGCTTTAATTAAAGAGTTTTTTGATATTTTAGATAGAGTTAAGGGGTCTCGTGATAAAGTAGAAGAAACTCTCAAAGTTGCTTTCGAAGATTTGACAGAAGCTCAAGTTGTTATGGGTGATTTAGCAGTTAAAAAAGCTGCTTTATCTGTTAAAGAATCTATTGATGTAGATATAGATTCAAGAAGTGTTATGGGTGTTGTTGTACCTGTAGTGGATTCAGAAATGGAAAAAAGAACTATAGTTGACAGAGGTTACAGTTTTTCTGACACCTCAGTAAAATTAGATGAAGCATCTAAAATGTTTGAAGAAGCTCTTGGTTTAATAATTGAACTTGGAGAAACTGAAAAAACAATATATCTTTTAGCTGCTGAGATTGAATCAACTAAACGCCGTGTTAATGCTTTGGAACATATTATGATCCCAAAATTACAGAACACTGTTAAGTCTATTGAAATGAGACTTCAAGAGATGGAAAGAGAAAACTTTGTTCGATTGAAGATGATAAAGTCTACAATTGAAACAGAATGATATAATTAATAGTTAATAAGTCAATAGAATAAATTTTTTTATTTTTATTCTTATTATGACTATTTTTTTATCTTTTTTAAGAGTTTTTTTTAAAATAAAATTTTTAGAAAATATTAGTTTTTCTAATATAAAATAGACATGAAAAATATATGATATTTTTTCATGTTTTTATAATTTTTTTTTAAATATTTTATAATTTTTTTAAATATATTATAAGATTATTTAATAATTATCTAATTTTATTTATCCTATTTATTTTTTCATATAATATTTCATTATATTTTTAATTTAAGTATAAATTATAATTAATATAAGATATAATATAATAAATTAAATATAATAGAATTAAAAACAAATAATATATTTTATAATATAAGAGTTAAAAACAAATAATATATTTTATAATATAAGAGTTAAAAACAAATAATATATTTTATAATATAAGAGTTAAAAACAAATAATATATTTTAATATAATTAATCTATAATAGATTCAATGGAAATAGTGTGAAAATGAAAAGAGATCCTATAAAACAATTTACTAAAGATCCTGATAATGTAGCTAAATTATATCTTATAATGTCAGGAGCAAGTATTCTTGCAACTATTTCATTAGGAATAGGAACAATAATGTTTATTTTAATTCTTATGGGAATAATCTAATGAAATCACATTTTAATTCTTATGGGAATAATCTAATGAAATCACATTTTTATTAATTTTTCTAATTGAACTTTCCATAATATTTTTAGCATTATGCATACTGTTTTTAGCTGTTATAATAGTTAATAATGGTTCATCTTTTTCAATAATCACATCTTTAAAAGGAATATCATAAACATTATTATTTATTTTAAGATTTCCAACTTTTATACTTTTATCAGAATAAATAATTCTTTTAATAGAATACTCATTTGGACTAGGTTTAGGAATTTCTATTAATTCTCCTTCACATGCTTTTATATGAGCATCTAATAAGTTAATCTTCAATATTTCTTCAATAGATTCATATGTTCCTTGAAATCGAGGATTCACTTCAATAATAGATGGGGTCTCATTTTTGGATTTTTTATCTATAATCATATCTATACCATTAGAACCCATTAGCTTAAATTTTTCAATAATTTCTTCAGAAATATTATTAACATGATTTGTATTAAGCTTTTTTTCTGAATAATCAAAAGGAACAATGTTTCCACAATATTTAAAACTATTTTTTTTACCAAAATCATGTTCTGTTAACATTCTACTAACCATAATAGTTTTAGCTTGTGTTTTACTAGAAAGTACTGATGAACTAATGCTTATTCCTTCTACATACTCTTGAATTAAAAACTCTTGACCTTCATAATAGGAAAATATCTTCTCTAAAGTAATGTTATTTAGTTTATTTTTAATATTATAATTTAGAAGATTAACTCCATATCCTCCAGAGCCTTGAAGTGGTTTTATGATAAATGACATATCTTTATATTGTTTAAATATTTCAAGAATTTCATCTGGAATTGTTAAATCTTCATTTTCACTAAACTTACATTTAACTTTGAAAGTTTTAGGTGTTAAGAATTTATTTTTTATTTTTTTATAAAATTTGTATTTGTCTTCAAGTTCTTCTGTTTCGGCATTTCCAATGATTTTCTTTTTATATTTTTTAAATTTTCCTTTAAAATCAGTAGTTGATAATCCAGTTGATAGAATAATTTTATCAACTTCTTCTAAATAATCTTTGGATAATTCTAATAATTCTTTAAAATTGTAATTATCTTCAAAAAATCCACAAGTTTTTTCTGGAATTTGTTTTAATATATGTTTTTCTTTATAGGGGTCTTTAAAATCAGCAGTTTTGAAATAACTCACAGAATAAGTTTGATAATTTTTTAATTTAGAAGCAGAGTTTACAAGCCCTCTTGTGTTAATTCCTATTAAAAGTAGCTTTTCCATTAAAATACACTTTTATATATTTGATAATCAAAAGAAAAAAATAAAAAAAGATAGTCCCGAGCGGAGTCGAACCGCCGTCTCCGGGTCCAAAGCCTAGAAGGATTGCCACTACCCTACGGGACTATATTTATTAATTCGTAATTAATACAATTACAACACTTTATAGTTTAATGTGAAGATATATTTAAATGTATTGTTTTCAAGAGGATGTCAATTTTTGTGGAGTTTTTTTTATTTTTTATTTATATTTTTGTATTGAATTTTTTTTATTTTATTATAATATGTTTTAGCTATTTTTTAACCTTTCACTAAAAATTCACTTTTTCCGCGCGTGAATCCACAAACATTCTTCAATCCATTTACAGTCTTTACAAACTTTTTCAACATCTTTTATATTATGGAAACTCTTATTTACAATGGATATTGCTTTATTAAATGAATATTCTTGATTTTTTTCTAATTTAGCTTTTTTTAGAATAATGTTATCTATCTTTATAATTTTACTATTATTTTTGTTTATTTTTTCTTGGTTTTCACTAGATTTGTTTGAACTTTGTAATTCTCCAACACATTTTCCATCTTTAAGATTTGGACAAGATTTGCATAAATCATCAGCAGAATCAGTTAGTGTTACTTTATAATCATTAGTATTTAATTGATTTATTATAGTTTCTATCTTTGCTTTAAATTTTTCATCATAACCATATCCTTGATATCCTTGTAAACATAAAAGATGATGACCACGTAAAGAAATTATATTATTTTCTTTCATTTTATCAATATTTATTTAAATTTAATATATTTTTTATAAAATTAAGATTTATTATTTGAATTAAGTAAAATTAATTAAGTAAGTAAAATTGTGTTATTTAATATGAAATTGTGTTATTTAGTATAAAATTGTGTTATTTAGTATAAAATTGTGTTATTTAATATGAAATTATATTATTTAATATGAAATTACACTATTTAAATAAAATCATGCTTATTTAATATAATTATAATAAATTAGATGATAATATTGTAATATAATATAATTATAAATAAAATTATAATAAAAAATTTAAAAAATAGATATTATAATAATATGAATAATTAAATAAATAAAAAAATAAAAAAATAATAAAAAAAGAGATTATTTTGGTAGAGCAACTTTAGATAATCCAGCAGCTCCGCCAATTTTAATTAAATCTCCTATTATAAATGGAACTAGACCCATAATAAGTAAAGTTATAATATCTGGGAAAGCACCTTGTGTTGTTTGCATCCAAATAGCTAAACCAATTAAACCTGGAATGTAAATACATCCAAAATTAGCCACTAACATTATAACAGACATTTTTCTGAATTTTCGACTATTTGCATATTTTTCTGAAAAATGACCTATTACTGCAGCTGCAAGAATAAATCCAATAAAGTATCCCATTGTAGAACCTAAGAAAACACTCAAACCACCAGTCATTCCACCAAACCAAGCAACTCCTAGAACTCCTCCTACAATATATATAACTTGACTTAAAACACCAAATCGTTTTCCAAGTAGTAGTCCTGAAATTAAAACTCCGAAAGTTTGCCCAGTTATTGGAACTGGGGTCCAAGGTAAGGGTAATACAATTTGAGCTAATAAACCAGTTAAACAAGCCATCATAAAAGCCATAGCTAATTTTTCAAGATTAGTTGCATTTTGAATTTTATCAAAGAGATTTTCCCTCATATAATAGTATGAATCAATATTTTTGCTAATGTTCATAAGTGTCCTCCTTAGTTTGCCACATAAATGTCTTAAAATTAATACCATATATTTTTTTATATAATTTTTTTATATAATTATATAATTTTTTTTATAAAATCATAAAAAAAATATAATGAATATTCTTTTCAACATTAAAATATTTAGTCAAATCATTATAAAAAACTTTCGATAATTTATCATTATTTTTCATTAAAAATTAAAATATAATTTTGGAATTTAAATATAATTTTAAAAATTTGAAGTATAATTTAAGAATTTAAAGTATAATTTTAAGAATTTAAAGTATAGTTTTAAAAATTTAAAATATATATTTAAATAATCAAAATATAATATTAATTAAATAATATTTATTGGAGGGAACTTAATATGAATATTAAAAAAATATTAATAATAGTCTTGTTTTTATTGATTTTAGCTAGTACAACAATAGGAGCAAGTTATGCTGCATCAAATGAAAAAATAAATCTTTCTTTTGCTAAAAATACTGCTATTTTTGATAAAAAAATAGTTTCTATTGATGAAATAATGATATATGATAAAAAGAACGATTTTAAATACGCTTATAAGGTTAATATTAAAAAAGCTAATCAAAATAAATATAATATAAAATCAGTAAAATGCAAATATAGTGTTTATAATGATACAACTGATAAATATGATACAATAGTTAAGACTTATAATGGTAAAAACAAAACATCTTTGAATATTAAACCAATTAAGGATTATAAATCAGTATCAATGACAATTAACTATCAAACCAAAAGTGAAATTAAAAAAGAATCTCTAAAGTTCGCCTTCTATAATGGCAAAATAACAAAAGTGAAATATGATTCAAAGGGTCTGGGAAAAAGATCTAATATAATTGTAAAAGAAAAAGGATATTATTATACTAAAGGACAAGGAATTCCTATAATCACTTATATAAAATTCAATATTAAAACAACAAATAAAAAATACAAAATCAAAACAGTAAAATTAATATATCGTAATATATCTGATAAAATAAGCAAAACCACAACTTTCAATGGAAAAGGAAAAACAACTTTCACAAAAGTAATAAAAGGAGAATTTATTGCAGTAGATACATCTCTTACTGAATTTAAAATAACATATTACTAAAAAATCATTTTACTTATTTTTGTTTAGAAACAATTAACAGGAATATTTAATTTTTATTTTTTTATCAAATTTTTACTTTCTTTCAATTGTGTTACTTTTTTTAATGGGCATTTTTGCTTAATTTTTATTTTTGAATATAAAAATAGTCAAGTGTTTATATAGTCTTGAATATTTAAATAGTCAAGTGTTTATATAGTATTGGCTATTTAAATATCCAAATACTTATATAGTATTGAATATATAAATATTCAAAAAGAATAAAATAGGAATATTTTTTGAAAAATATAAAGCATCATTAAATTGTAATAAGGTGAAACAATGGATAAAGAAAGGATAACTGATTATATTTATGAAAAATTAGCTGAAGCACCTATATTATTAGAAGATTATCTAATTACTGATGATGTGGAGCTAGAACATAGGGAAATTTATTTTAAAATTAAAAAACATGTAGATGATTTTTTAGAAGGATACATAGAAAACAGGTTTATTACATTAGCTGGCTTAAGGGGAATTGGAAAAACAACGGTTTTATTTCAAATATATAGCTACTTAAAAAATGAAAAAAACATAGCTGAGGATAGAATACTTTATATTTCAGCTGATGAATTAACTGATTTTTTAGGAGCTAATCTCTATGAATCAATAAATGATTTTATTGAAGAAATACATGATACAAGAGCTGTAAGCTTAAAAAAAGAATTATTCATTTTAATTGATGAAGCTCAATATGATAAAAACTGGTCAAAAGCAGGAAAGATACTCTATGATAAAACAAAAAAAATATTTTTCATTTTCACAGGTTCTTCTGCAATAAATTTTGAAATGAATGTTGATGCAGTTAGAAGAATAAAAAAAGAACCCACTTTTCCATTAAACTTTCATGAGTATATCTTATTGAAAGATAAAATATCTCTACCAAAAGGCTATGATGATGCTTTAATTAATTTAATGTTAAATGGGGATAAGTTAGATGATATCCATGGGGATAAGTTAGATGATATCAATAGGTACGAATTAGAGGATATTAATGTAGAAAAATTTGAGAATATGAGAAATAAAGAAAAAGAAATGAGAAAAAAACTATTAAAATTAAATAATACTATTAAAAAGGAGCATGAAAAATTTTTATTATATGGAAACTTCCCTTTTGGGTTAAATATGGATAAGGAAGAAATTTATCGAAGAATATTCCATATGGTTGATAGAGTAATTGAAAAAGATATATTTTTACTAAAGACTTTCAGTACAAATACAAAATCTACAATCTCACAAATTATCACATATCTTGCATTACAAGATCCTGGAGGAACTTCTGATAAAAAACTGGCAACAATGTTATCAAAACCTCAAAAACAAATAAGAGAAATTTTAAACACATTAGAAAAAACACATTTAATATTTCCTGTAAAGCCATATGGTAGTGTTGGAAAACAAGTAAGAAAACCATGGAAATATTATTTCCTAGCCCCATCAATAAATGCTGCAATAAGGTATAAATTAGGTAAATTCAGAAGAAATGATAGAAAATTCATAGGACTTTTAGCTGAAAATCATGTAGCATCTTACTTTTTTAAAATAAAAGAAACAAAAAATCAATATCTAAATATATATTATGATCCATCAGATTATGGAGTAGATTTTTTATTAGAAACAGGTGAAAATATTATTCCTGTAGAGGTAAGTATTGGAAAAAAAGATAAAAAACAAATCATAAAAGCAATAAATAAATATAAATCAAAATATGGGATTATTATTTCAAATACAACTGAAAAAATCGAAAAAAGAGCTAATATAATTTATATTCCATTAACAACAATTCCATGATTTAAAAAGGTCTGAGAAAAAAATCTAATATAATTGTAAAAGAAAAAGGATATTAATCATATATGAAAAAATTATAGTTATACTAAAGGACAAGAATTTCATATAATCACTTATATGAAATTTAATATAAAAACAACAAATAGAAAATACAAAATTAAAATATTGAAAAATATATAACTATATGATATAATGAATTGGAATAGGGGGGAAAAAGATAATGAATATTAAAGAAGTATTAGTGTTATTATTGTTCTTAGTAGTAATAACAGCTATAATAACAGCTATAATAACACCAACAGATGCAAAATTAAGTTGTGATGTTGGAGCTTATTCTCTTATAGGGCATAATGTTGAAAATGGAGTTTATTTAAATGTTTGGACAGATATTGGTAATAAATCTGGAAATCCAGGGTCATCTAAGTATTTTTCTAAAAGAAAAGCAGAACTCAACAAAGTCAACAAAATTGTTTTCACTATTAATGGATATAAAACTATAACTATTAAAAAACCTGCTAAAGGTTGGAAAAATAAAGATTATAATCCTATTAAGAATCGTATCATGAAAGACTTTAAAGTTAAAGACAATCTTGCTGGTAAAAGTTATTCTATCAAACTTTATGACAAAAAAGGGAAAATAATTAAAAAAGAAAAAGGTAAACTTAAGGGAGAAAATGTTTTCATAGACTATTTTTAATGAAGAAGAAAAAGTTATGGGAGTATTATAAGGTATTATAAAATTAATCATAAAAAGTTATTAAATAAAAATTTATTATAAAAGTTATTAATAAAATTTATTTATAAAAAATTATTAATAAAAAATTAGCTGGAGTAATTATCACTTTTAACAATTTTTCTACCATAATATATAGCTGCAATTAAACCAAGTATTGTAGGTAATATGTAGGAAGCTATTCTCTCTACTACACTTGCAGCTAGGACATAATTTGCACTTATTCCTACAGGAATAAATAATGTTATCATAATGATTTCTGTAATTCCCAATGAACCTGGAAGTAATGGTAAAAATGAAAGTAAGATAGCTATTGTAAAAACAGTAATAAATGGTTCTATTGGAGGGGTAACACCAATAGCTACAAATGCAAGATAAGAATTCAAAAGATCTAATCCCCAAGTAACTAATGCAAGAAAAGCCCCTAAAAAGAACAACTTATTTTCTACAATCATAGTAAAACTTGAATTAAAGTTATAAATATAATATTTGGCTTGTTCTTTTAGATTATCAGTATTATATATTTTATGAGTTATTTTTTTCACAACAGGGAGTATTGAATCTAAAATTTTGAAAACTATTTTTTCAGAAAGCTCTCTATTAATTCCTGCATAAATTACAATTGAAAATATAAATACAGTGCCTAATATAAGTGTTATAAGAATTAATTTTGGTACTAAGTCTAATTGCCATGATATAAGAGCTATAACAGCTATAATTGATACTAGTAGAAATGGAAGAAGTTCAAATACTCTATCTGCCATTGTTGATGCAAATCCTACTTCATAAGGAGTGTCATGGTTTTCTTTTAATAAGTATGCTCGAAGAGGTTCTCCTCCAATTGATCCTGGAGTGATATTATTTCCAAACACACTAGTCATAAGAATTCCTAAAACATTTAAAAAATTAGGGGCTTGATCCATTTTATCAAGGATAAGTTTCCATCTAAAAGCCCAAATAATATAAACAAATATTTGTATAATGATTGTTAGTCCCAGTATCCAAAGATTTGTCTTTTTTAATGTAGCTATAACTTCATTAATTCCAGCTAACATTAATATAGCAAAAATTAGCCCAAAAACAATAATAAATGAGATAATTATGTTTTTTTTATTTTCTTTGAGAATTGAGTAAATATCCTTATGTTCTTCATTTTCATGAGTTTTAGTATAAGTTGAAGAACTTTCTTTATACTCTTTAAAAGTCATCTTATCGTAATTTTTTTAAGGTTGTGAATTTTTTTAGTTTTATTTAGGGCTTGGATTTTTTAGCTTTTTTTGGTGTTGTATGTTTTTAGTTTTATTTAGCTAGAATTCTTTAATTATATTGTTGTGGAGTGTTTTTAGTTTTGTTTAGCTAGAATTCTTTAATTATATTCTTGTAGAATTTCTTTAATCTTATTTTAATCCAACAATTTCAGATAAAGGTTTTCCTTTTTTAATTTCAGAAAGAATATGGCTTTCATTAACTTTGATTTTTAAAGTTTCTAACATAACTTCACAAAATAGCTCTTGGGGGATATGAACTACACCATTTTCATCTCCATAGACAAAATCTCCAGGATTTATAGTGATTTTTTCATTTTTTTCAATTTCAATAGCCATATTAATTTCACCAAGTCCTAATGCAGATCCTGCATTTGGAACACTTTCTTTTGCAAAAATAGGATAATCAAAGTTTTTAAGAAAATCAATATCTCTAACAGCTCCTAATATAAAAGTTCCAGCTAATTCTTTTTCTTTAGAACAACTTGATGTTAATTCTCCCCATATTGCAGAACTTTCTCCACTTGTTTCTATAAATAAAATATTTCCTTTTTTAGCTTCATCTATTCCATATAAACAAGTTCCCCAATCATCAGAAGAAGTTTTCACAGTAACTATTCTTCCATAGGCTTTTTTATTATTAATAGATTTTAAACCATCAATTACTCCATTTCTTTTACTTATATTACTTAAAGCATCTGAAATTTGAGAAGAAGAAGTATTATCTAATAATTTTTTAAGGTTTCCATAGCCAATTTCTTTAGTAACTAGTGTTTTAGTTTTAGCTTTTGTTTTATTTGAATTTGATAAATGTGGAAAATCCATGTTTTCAATTTCAAAATCTTCCTTGCAAACTTTTAATTCTCCTAAAAGCAATGTTTCTTTATCTTTTAAATGTTTTTTATAGGATATTTGTTTTAATAAGTATTTTGGAGACAATTTTCTTTTTTCCATATTTAACACCCAGTATTTTTTATTTTTGCATTGCTTTTTTTATTAAGTTTATTAGCTATTATTTACATTGTTGTATTATACTTTTATTTTAATGGATATAATATCTTAATGGATTATATATTTATTTTATATATTTTATATTTATATAAATTATTTATTTTATAGAAATTTGAATTATATTTATAAGGATTATATAGATATGATTTATGATATAGTCTATAAGATTTTTTTAAATAAATTTTATGATATAGTCTATGAGATTTTATAATATAAAATTTTGATATTTTTATAGGGTTATAGATATGATTTATGATATAGTCTATGAGAGATTTTATAATATAAAATTTTGATATTTTTATAGGGTTATAGATATGATTTATGATATAGTCTATAAGATTTTATAATATAAAATTTTGATATTTTTATGATATAAAATTTTGATATATATTTTACTTTTTGCCAAGTTCAAATAATAAAATTTTATATACTAGTAAATATATAATACAATTCAGATACTATCATAATCATTACATGCTCAAAATAGAGCTTTATAATTTATTAAAATAATTATCAAAAAATGAAATAAAATCAATTAAAGAAGTTATTTATGACTAAATCATGTTAATTTAAGAAAAGAATTAATAAAATTTAATTAAAATGATTAATATTTATAATTTTTAATAATATTGAATAAATGTTATAATTCACATTGATGTTAGAATAATCAATTGATAATATAAGAAAATTAAATATGAGTTATTATTAGTTATTCGTTATAAAAAGGGATTTATTAAAATTGGGTGTAAGGGTTTTACTATAATATATAAAAGATAATTGCTAAGTATAAAATAAATAAATAGTTATTAGTTATATTAAATATTTTAAATAGGTATTATTGCTTACATATAATAAATCTATTAAATATTTTAAATAGGTATTATTGCTTACATATAATAAATCTATTAAATAATAGGATTTAGTTATTATGAAAGATATGGTAAAATAAGTTCATAGTAGCTAATAAGGAATAAATAATTTGAATTTATGTTTATATTCATTTAAGCTCTTTTTTTCGCATTGTGGTAGTGTTCATAATCTACATAATAGTTGATATATGATATACACTTATTACAAGATATGGTATTTCATTCCTAATAAGATATGATATTTCATTTATTATAGGATATGGTATTTAACTTGTTAAAAGTATATGATATTTAGCTATTTTTACAGTTTTATCATTTACAAGTATAATTTATGCAATTCATTTGCCATCTGTGATTGTTTGGGGTGTTTATTTTAGAAACTCTATAATAATATTCATATCACAGATAATTAAATTATTCCTGAAAGTAGATTAAGTATCTTTAATGGAGGCTTAACATGGGAAAAGGAATAGAAGAATTAACTACAACAAAATATCTCATTCATGCACAAATTAATGCAAACGGAGTCGTGGAAAAACCAGATGTTGTGGGAGCAGTTTTTGGTCAAACTGAAGGTCTTTTAAGCAATGATTTAGATTTAAGAGAACTTCAAAAAACTGGAAGAATTGGAAGAATAAAGGTAGTCATTCATTCTAATAGTGGAAAAGCTAAAGGAGAAATTGTAATTCCTTCAAGCTTAGATAGAATTGAAACCGCCATTCTTGCTGCGTCCCTCGAAACAATAAATAGAGTTGGTCCTTGCGAAGCGAATATTAAAACTCTTAAAGTCGAAGATGTCAGGGCTGTTAAACGAGAACAAGTTGTTAATCGTGCAAAAGAAATATATAAAGGTATGATGGATATAGTAACTCCAGAAAGCATGAAAATGATTGAAGAAGTTAAAGAAGCTATGCGTGTCCATGAAATTTCTGAATTTGGGGATGAAAAACTCCCTGCTGGACCTAGCATACATACTTCTGATGCCATTATTGTGGTTGAAGGAAGGTCTGATGTTTTAAACTTATTAAAATATGGAATTAAAAATACTGTAGCTGTTGAAGGAGTAAGTGTTCCTAGCAGTGTAGCAGAACTCACAAAAAGCAGAACCGTAACTGCATTTTTTGATGGAGATCGTGGTGGAGAACTTATACTAAAAGAACTTATTCAAGTTGGAGAGGTTGATTATGTAACCAGAGCTCCAAAAGGTAAGGAAGTTGAGGAACTTGAAAAAGAAGAAGTTATGATTGCTCTTAGAGATAAAGCTCCTGTTGAACAGTTTTTCAATAATGTAAAAGCTAAACCACATCAACCTAAGATTGAAGATAAAGTACATTTAATGAAAAATGTCTTAAAAGAGTTAGAAGGTACTGGTAATGCTGAATTATTAGATGATGCATTAAATATTTTAAAAGAAGTTCCAGTTGAAGATCTTTATGGAGAAATTCAAAAAGTAAACGGCGAAGCTTTTGCAGTTATCTTTGATGGTGTTATAAGCCAAAGACTTGTTGATGTTTCAGCTTCAAAAGGCATTAAAAATTTAGTAGCTTTTAAAGCTAGTAACATAGTAAAAAGACCAGATAATCTTAGGATTATAACTGCTAATTAAGTTTTTAATTCATTTAAGTTTTATTTTATTTTATTTTTCTTTATTTTCTTTTATTTTTATTTATTTTTTTATTTTATTTTTTCTTCTTATTCTATTATATTCTCCTTATTTTTATATATCATAAATGAATTAAAATTATTTTACATATAAAATTTATAATTAAAATTTATTAAAATGAATAAAATTTAGATAAACCATTAATTAGAAAAACTATTAAGGACATATATTATCTATTCAATTTTAGATGTTTTTATATGAATTTCTATGTTTTTATATGAATTTTGATGTTTTTATATGAATTTCTATGTTTTTATATGAATTTTGATGTTTTTATATGAATTTCTATGTTTTTATATGAATTTCAATGTTTTTGCATGAATTTTGATGTTTTTAAAAGATAATTTTATTAACTACTTAAAATAAAAATCAAATAGTATACTTAATTATTTAATATAATTAGATATATTAGGCGAATATTATGGCGGAACATTTTCAACTTAATCAAATTAAAACTTCTAAAAAATGGTTTAGCTCTCCAAATTCAGAGCTACCAATATATGATGAAAATGGAGAAATGAAAAGTATTTTAGAAGTATATGATTTTCGTGATATGATTGAAGATTACTTAATAGAATTAGAAATTAGAAATTATTCTCAAAATACTATTAGAACATATAGGTCAGTTATCAAGAATTTTTATGAATTTTTACAAAAAGAAGAAGATTTATATGATGAATTAAGATTTTTAAGAAGTTTTAAAAAGTATATTCAACATTTAAAGCGTGATAAAAATGTTTCACAAAATTATATTTATCTTGTAACTGTTGTTTCAAAGAAATTTCTTGAATTTAATAGATTATATTTTTTATATGAAGTTAAAGCTCCTAAAAGAACAAAATCTCTTCCAAAATCTTTAAATGAAGATGAAGTTCAAAATTTAATTAATGCTTTTGACTATGAGTTAGAAGAAGATAATTCATCTAGAGGAAATGTAAAATTAAGAAATAAACTTATTTTAACCTTACTTTATTCTTCAGGATTGAGGGTTTCTGAGCTTGTTTCCTTAATAATAGAGGATTTCGATTTTAAAGATCGTACTATAAGGATACGGGGTAAGGGAGAGAAAGATAGACTAGTACTTTTTGATAACAATGCAAAAGAATTAATTGAGGAATATTTAATTGTTAAGGATACAGATAGTGATTATTTATTTACAAATAAAGATAATAATCCAATAACTACTAGATATATTCAATTGATGATAAAAGATTATGCAAAAGAGGCAAAAATTAATAAAAATGTAACTCCTCATATTTTAAGACATTCTTTTGCTACACACCTTCTTAAAAATGGTGTGGATATTAGAGCTATTCAACAGTTATTAGGTCATGCTAGTCTTTCTACAACTCAAATTTATACTAGTGTAGACATGGAAACATTAAAATTCGTTTATGATAAAGCTAGGATGTAAATATTTGAAAATACACTTTTAATATATAAAATATACATTTAATATATAAAATATACATTTAATATTAAAATATATATTTAATATATATATATAATATATAAAAAAATATTCTATATATTTATCAAAATAAAATTTAAAAAATGTTATATAATTTATAGAAATAGATTTTAAAAAATATTCATATATTATTATTTCATGTATCTAAAAAATATTATATAATTTATAAAAATATACTTTAAAAATTCATATATTATTAAAATATACTTTAAAAATTCATATATTATTAAAATATACTTTAAAGAATATTTTATACACTTATCAAAATAAAATCTAAAAAATATTTATACATTTCTAAATAAAACTTTTCAATGATTAATTATGAGTAATAAAATTATACTTAATATAGCAATATTAGTAGGAAAGTTCGTATATTTTGTTTTACAAATCACGGGTAGACAAGGAACTGCACTTCCTGGAAAGGTGGCACTAACGATTTGTCCAAATATATTAGGTGATTTAGCTAAAAGATGTAATAGGACAGTTGTTATTACTGGTACAAATGGTAAAACAACTACTAATAATCTAATAAATCATATTCTCAGTGGAAAATATGATAATTTAGTTTCAAATCTTAAAGGAGCTAATATGATTCAAGGAGTTGTCACTTCTTTTGTTGTAAATACTAAAAGTAGCTATGACTGGGGAATATTTGAAGTAGATGAAGGTTCTATTCCATATGTCACTCATTATTTTTCTCCAAATTATATGATTTTAACAAACTTTTTTAGAGATCAACTTGATAGATATGGTGAAGTTGATAACACTATTAAAATAGTTTATGATTCTCTTAAATCAGTAGATTCCACACTTATTTTAAATGCCGATGATCCTTCCACAGTACAATTCGCTAAATTAGATAATAAGAAAGTTTATTATGGATTTAATAAAAACCAATTTTCTAAAGATAATCATAATGTAGCTGAAGCTATCTTTTGTAAAGAGTGTGGTAAACGTTTAAATTATGAATTTATTAGCTATGGCAATATAGGGAATTATTACTGTAAAAACTGTGGTAGTAAACGCCCAGAACTTGATTATTCTGCAAAATCGATTAATATTAATAATAATGCTTATGAATTTAATTTGAAACTTAATGATAAAGATAATGATATAGCTAATAATAAAGATAATGATATAGCTAATAATAAAGATAATAGTAAAGATAATAATAAATTTATATTTAAATACATGGGTATTTATAATATTTATAACTGTTTGGCAGCTATTTCTCTTTGTTCATTAGAGAATCTTGATATTTCTTTTGTTCAAAAACAAATTGAAAATTTTGATTATAAATTAGGAAGAATGGAAACTATTAATTTCCCTAACAAAGATGTTGTTTTGGTTCTTTCAAAAAATCCTGTTGGATTAAGTGAAGTTTTAAATAGCTTTTCTTATGATGAAAACCCTAAATCTATTATGTTTTTAATGAATGATACTCCTGCAGATGGAAAAGATGTTTCTTGGATTTGGGATGCTGATTTTGAACAAATAGCTAGTATTAAAAATATTAAAAATTTTTATTGTTCAGGAACTCGAGCTAATGATGCTGTTTTAAGGTTAAAATACACAGACTTTAATCTAGATAAAATTAAAGTATATGTTTCTAATGAGGAGGGGGATGTTGAAAAATTAGTTAAAGAAATTTTAGCTGAAAATGAGAAATCATATATTATAGGAACATTTACAGCTACTCCTGAAGTTAGAAAAGTCTTATTAAGAGAAAAAGGAAAGATAGAAAAAAATAATTAGCAATGATATCATGAAACTTGAAATAATCAATATGTATCCAGATATTTTAAATTTATATGGGATATAGGAAATCTTATTTGTATTGAGAAAAGATGTGAATGGAGAGGAATTGAAGTTAATATAGAGAATTTTACTATTGATAGTGAAGTTGATATTAACAATGCAGATATGATTCTAATTGGTGGGGGATCTGATAGTGGACAAGATATTATTTCTAATCATATTTTAAATCAAAGAAATCTTTTAGAAAAATTTATTGAAGATGAAAAAGTACTTTTAGCTATTTGTGGTAGCTATCAACTTTTTGGTAACTCTTATATTAATCCTTATAATGAAAAGATTCCTTGTTTAGAAATTTTTGATATTGAAACTAAAAGTAGAGAAGATAGATTAACTGGGAATATATTAATATCTAATAATTTGAAGTCTGATGTTTCTTTTGAATCAGCTATAGACACTGAACTTACTGACATTATTGGTTTTGAAAATCATGGAGGCAGGACTTACCATAAATATGATACTGTAGGTGAGGTTAAAGTAGGTTATGGTAATAATGGGGAAGATGGAAAAGAGGGAATGGTTTATAAGAACTTTATTGGAACCTATATTCATGGACCTTTTTTACCAAAGAATCCTCATATTGCAGATTATTTAATTTTCAATGCTTTGAAGAATAAGTATGGTTCTGACTTGTTAAAAGAGAATATTTTAAAACTAAATAATATAGACGATACTATTGAAATTGATGCTCATAATAATATGAGGCAGAAATTATTGAAATAATAGAATAATTTTTGATTTTAGTCAAATAGTAAAATATTTAAATAGTTAATATTCGTTATATATAATATTATCGTAACATTTATATAGTAGAAGTTTCATAATATCATTGCTAATTATTATGGTTTTTATATTTTTGATTTAAGTCTGGTTTTATGAAGTTTTTAGGAAACATTTCACATTTGTCTAGTTCTGGAAGGTTAATAGCTAGATCTTCTCAAAGTCCTCCTTCAGGGGTATCTGTTTTTAATAAAAATAAAAAGAAAATTGGTAAAATTGTTGATGTGTTTGGACCAACTAAAGAGCCATATATTTCTGTAGGTGTTTTTAAATCTATCAATATTGAAGATTTTGAAAATTCTATTGGTGAAGACTTGTTTATGTCTGATAGTTTTAAAAAAAATAGAAAAGATCCTAAAAATAAAAGCAAAAGTAGCTCTAAGAACATTGGTGGAAGAAATTCTAAAAGTGGAAGAAGTTCTAATAATAGAGAAGGTTCTAAAGATAGGCGAAGTTCTAAAAGTGGAAGAAGTTCTAAAGGTAGAAGAAGTTCTAATAATAGAGAAGGTTCTAGAGATAGGCGAAGTTCTAATAATAGAGAAGGTTCTAAAGATAGGCGAAGTTCTAAAAGTGGAAGAAGTTCTAAAGATAGGCGAAGTTCTAATAATAGAGAAGGTTTTAAAGGTAGAAGAAGCTCTAAAAATAGGAAAGATTCTAAAGATAGAAGTAAAAAACACTCTAAAAAACAATAATAGAAAAATTATAGTAAAAAAGTTTAATAATTACAATAAAGATAAAAAGGAGAGGTTCATACGAGCGAAGAAGAAACAAAAGAGGTTGGAAAAAGAGAACCTATAAAAAAGGTTTCTGCAAAAGAGAGAATGCAGAATGATGTTTTCGACACTGAAAAACAAAATAAATGTCCAGAATGTGGGTCTGAAGATTTAATTGGGGATTATGAGCGTGCTGAAGTTGTTTGTGCTAGTTGTGGTCTGGTAATTGATGAAAATTTAGTTGATATGGGTCCTGAATGGAGAGCGTTTGATCATGAACAAAGAGACAAGCGTACAAGAGTAGGTGCTCCAATTACTTATACTATTCACGATAAAGGTTTAAGTACTATGATTGATTGGAGGAATAAAGATATTTATGGTAGAGATATTCCTGCAAGAAATCGTGCTCAATGGTACAGGTTAAGAAAATGGCAAAGAAAAATTAGGATTTCTGGAGCTACTGAAAGAAACCTTGCATTTGCTTTAAGTGAGCTTGACAGAGATTCTTCAAGATTAGGTCTCCCAAGAAGTGTTAGAGAAGCTGCTTCTGTTGTTTACAGAAGTGCTGTAGAAAACAAACTTATTAGGGGTCGTAGTATTGAAGGTGTTGTAGCTGCTTCACTTTATGCTGCATGTAGGCGTTGTAATGTTCCACGTACTCTTGATGAAATAGCTGAAGTTTCAAGAGTAAGTAAAAAAGAAGTTGGAAGAACTTACAGGTTTTTAACTCGTGAATTAAATATTAAACTCCCACCAACATCACCAGTAGATTATGTTCCAAGATTTGCTAGTGAACTTGGTCTTTCAGGTGAAGTTCAGTCTAGAGCTATTGAAATAATCGAAAAAGCTATGGAAAAAGGACTTACTTCTGGTAGAGGTCCAACTGGTGTAGCTGCAGCTGCTTTATACATTGCATCAGTTCTTCTTGGAGAGAGAAAAACTCAAAGAGATGTTGCAGATATTGCAGGTGTTACAGAAGTTACAATAAGAAATAGATATAAAGAGCTTACAGAACAGCTAGAAATGGGTGTAACTCTTTAATTTAATTTATTTCTTTTTTTTATTACCCATTTTTATTTTTTTTATAATGAACCTTCCTCATAACTCTTATTTTCATTTATATTTATATATTAGAGTATATAATAGTTGAGATTTAATTATTATCTTATATATGCTGTATTTATTATATAGTTAGATATCAATGATTTCTTAGATATAAATTCAATTTATAAATCATTAAATTATAAAAAAAGGATGAAAAATTATATTATAAAAAGTGAAAAATTATATTATTATAAAAAAAGGTGAAAAAAGATGATAAATAATCAAAGGAAAATAATAGTGTCGGGTTTATTGATATTCTCATTATTCATGATAATGAGTTTAGCTAATGCAGCAGATATAACAATAGATTCAGCCACTAATTTTAAAGAAAATATCACCAGTGCAAATTCAGGCGATACTATAATATTAAAATCTGGTATGGAATATAGTTTAAATTCTGCTAATGTTGATATTACTATAGATAAAAATATCAAAATAAAAAGTTCTAATCCATCAAAAAATGCAGTAATAAATTTAAACAGGCATGGCAGATTATTCTATGTATTACATGGGGACAAAAGCCGTGATGTAAAAGAGGGAAGATTAACTCTTATAAATATAACTATAAAAAATTCTAAAGATGGTGCAATCAATAATGGTGGCACTCTTATTTTGACTGGCTGTACTTTTATAAATAATAAAGCTGGTGGCGGTGCTGCAGTCTACAATGATGGTGGTAAAGCTACTTTAACTGGATGTACTTTTACAAATAATATAGCTACAAGTAAACTTGAGGGTGGTGGTGCAATCTACAATGCGGGTAGACTTACTTTAATTGCTTGCACTTTTACTAATAACAAAGCTAATTGCCATGGTGGAGCAATTTACAATGCTTTTACTACTCAGACTGTTACTATAACTGCTAAGGATTGTACTTTTATAAATAATAAAGCTACTGGGGATGGTGGTGCAATAAGTGGTTGGGGTAGTTTTACTACTTGTACTTTTATAAATAATAAAGCTGGTGCAGGTGGAGCTATTGCTAACCTTGAAAAAGCTGTTATTTTGAAGGGTTGTACTTTTTCTAATAATCAAGCAAGGATTTATGGTGGAGCTATTTATTCTGATAAATATAATCCATATGGTTGTAGATTGGATATTGTTAGAACTACCTTTAAAAATAATATAGTTACAAGAAAAAATATTTATAATGCTATTTATACTATAGGTACAAAAGTTTCTAAAAGTGGAGTTAAAATAATTCCTAGAGATGGTACTAGAATTAAAGAACCAGATCTTACAATAACTAAGGTTACTAAGAAAGGTAATTATCGCTATGTTTTTGTAAAAAATATTGGTAATAGTGGTGCTGGTAAAAACACATTAGGTGTTTATATTGGTAATACCTTGATTAAAACAGTCACTGTTAATGCAATTGCCACAGGTAAGACTCTTAGAGTCACAGTCAGTATTCCTAAAAAATACGCGACTAAAGCATATAATAATCAGTTTAAGACTTTTAAAGTTGATATTAGAAATGTTGTGAGAGAAATTAATGAGAATAATAATTCTTTTAAAGCTAAATAGCTAATTATTAGAGTTATTATAATATTATTTTTTTATTTTTTTTAATTTCTTTTTATTTTTTCTAATTTTTTATTATTTAGTTATTTCTCAATAACTTTTATTTAAAACTAATATTTCTTAGAATAGAATTCAATTGATTTTTCTAATTCTTGGATGATTTCTGTATTATCAGTATTTTCTACTTTCTCTAGATTTTTTTGATATTTTTCAATATCATTTAAGAAATTTTTGAATCTTTTGGGACTAATTTTTGTATGTATTTCCCCATATCCTAACTTGTCTACATAAAAACCATTAATTATTTGTTCAAAGTTTCCTACTGCAGGAATACTATAAATAGGTTTTTTTAGATAAATAGCTTCTGTGATTAATGAAAATCCACCATTTGTAATAACTGCTTTTGCATTACTCATATCTTCATATATCTTATCTTCATTGAATTTTCTAAATATGAGATTATCCTCTTCTTTTTCTTCATCAAAACCATAAATAATAAATTTAGCATCAAAACTTTTCAATGCTTCTATGAGGTTTTTATTAGCAGAACTTGTTTGATAAACTAAAATATAATCTCCATACCTAGTTTCAAGATTTCTTACTTTATTTCTTATAATTGGAGGATAAATCACTGCTTTATCTGGATTTTTTACTTCTGGATAAAAAAAACTAGTTAAAATATATCTTTTTGCTCTTACAATATATGTTTTTATAACACCTTTTGCTTTTAACATATCTATTGTATGATAAGGAGGATAATCAATCTTTGTTTGCGTCATCATTTGAATATTATCAAGACAAATTAATGGAATATTTACAATATTACTTAAAATACTTGAATAATTCTCAAAATCAGATATAATAATATTAGGTTTAATTTCTCTAGTTTTTTTGTATAAAATTTCATAATTTTCTTTTAAATTTGTTGGAGTAGCTTTAATAGCATTTAAAAGAGTTTTTTTATTTTTAACTACATTATCTTCATAAACAGTATTGAATCCACCAATTTCAAAAACATTGTCAAATTTATCATTTAAATAGCTATAAGCTCTTTCACTTGAAAATATATAAATTTCATATTTTTCTTTGTTTTTAGGACTAACTAATTCTTCTAATATAACTCCACTTCGAATAGCATGACCCATTCCTTCTCCACAAACTGCATAAAATATTTTTATTTTATCTTCTTTAGTTTCTTTATCTTCTTTAGTTTCTTTATCTTCTTTAGTTTCTTTATCTTCTTTAGTTTCTTTAGTTTCTTTAGTTTCTTTAGTTTCTTTAGTTTCTTTTAAGAAATTTTTCGTTTCTTCCACAGAATCTTTTAATTTAAGCTTTGTCCATTTTGAAGTGTTTATTTTTTCAAATGAATCTTTTTTTTCATTTAAATTTTTAACTTTGTGAGAAAAACCATATTCAAGGTCTGCTGCTTCTGTTCTAACTCCTCTAAAATCATTGAAAGTACTTTTTCCATATTGTTTTAAAAGTTTTCTTAATCCCTCTTCCTCCAATCTTCTAGTAGATACATTAATTACAGGCTTTCGAAGTACTCTAAACTTGTTGTTTTTACTTATTCTTTCAATATAATCAGTATCTTCTCCAAAACTAAGAGATTCATCAAAACCAGAATATTCATCATGAAGTTCTTTTTTAGTTATTATTCCATAACATCCGGCTCCATGAGGTTTAATTTTTTCAGAAGCTATCATAAATAAATTAGCTAAATCATGAAGAATTATATCTCTTTTTTTATCAGATAAAGGATGTATTTTAGTAATTCCAATATCTATGTTTTCATTTTCAAATTCAACAACTAATTCTTCTAAATAGTTAGGAGTAAGTTCTAAATCAGAATCTAAAAATAATAATATTTCACCTTTTGCTACTTTTGCCCCTAAATTTCTTCCAACTCCAGGCATTCCTCCGTCTACTACTATACAATTATGATCTTTAGCTATTTTAACAGTATCATCACTGGAGTTGGCATCAGCTACTATTATTTCATAGTCATCAAATCTTTGAGATTCTATACTTTCCAGTAAAATAGGAAGAAAATTTTCTTCATTATATGTTGGAATAATAATACTGACCTTCATTTTAATCATTAATAGTTATGGTTTTAGTGATATAAATTATTATCTTTATTTAAGTTTTTGATAGATTTGAAGTATTAGTTTTTAAAAAGTTTTTTTATATTTTATTTTCATTGTATTTTTTTATATATTTATCATATATTTCTTTATTATATTTTTCAATATATTTT
>WRCI01000004.1 GCA_009784145.1 Methanobrevibacter sp. | reverse complement strand
GCATGAAACTCGACCATTTATGATGCATCTATTGGAACAAGCTATGTTATTATTGAAAGATGGTCAAAAAGAAAAAGGAGTTAATCAGTTAGAATATATTTTAGAATTAAATCCAGACGATAATCAAGGAATAAGGCATATTTTAATTAGCCAATACCTAGAACTAAATAGACTAAAAGAAGCTGAAGATTTATTGAATTTGTTTGATGAAGAATATAGCGCCACATGGGCATTTTCAGAATTATTACTTTCCATTAAAAATAAAGAAGAAAAAGAAATCATAGAAATGTTATATGGACGAGCTATTGAAATGAATAAACATGTTATTCCTTTTTTAACTGGCAAAAAGAAATTTCCTAAGGAATTTCCAGGATTTTATAGTGTGGGTGATGAGAATGAAGCAGTTATTTATGTTGATTTAGCACTCAAAGCATGGAATGATGATAAAATAGCTATGAAAACCTTAAAAGAATTATTATAACAATTTTATATTACACTATGAATAAATTATGTTTTCCAATATAAGGTTATCCCTTTTCTTTAATTATTGGCTCTGTCAAAAACTTTCATGTTTTTGATATTTTACATTAGAAACATTTGATTTATATATCTTAACTAAAAAATAAAGAGGAATAAAATGAAAATAGATATAGACAATATAAAAAGGTTTTTTTCCGAAGATAAGTTTGCAGAAATTGCAGGAATTAAAATTGAATCAATATCTGAAGATTCTGTTGAATGCAGCATGGAAATCAAAGATATTCACAAAAATGCAGCAGTTAATGTTCATGGGGGAGCTATTTTCACTCTTGCTGATTTTACATTTGGGTTACATGCTAATGTAGATAATTTTTCTGGATCTATTGTAGGTGCCACTGTTAGTCAATCCTGTACTATATCATATCTTAAAAGTACAAAAGGAAGTATTCTTTTTTCGAAGTCAAAATGCCTAAACAAAGGCAGAAACATGTCTGTTTATCAAATTGACATTACAGACGATTTAGATAAAAAAATTGCAGTAATGATTGGAAATGGATTTACAATAGCTGAAAAAATGATTAATTACTAGTGTGTTTTAAAATTAGATTTAATTATTTATTTTCTTTATTAAATTTTTAAAACTTTTCTTTTATAATTTTCAATGCTTTTTTTTCTTTTATCAGTTAGTTTATATAGTCTTCCTTTTCTTATGAGTCATAATCAGAAGTTTAAATCATTTATCAAAAATTATCTTAAAATCATTTGTTTAAGAAATAAAGATAATTTTTTCTTAGAGAAAATTACTTTTGTTTAAGATTCATTATATAAACAACATTTATATTTCATTATTTTTATATTATAAATATCTAAATAAACCTGCAATATATTTTTTTATAAAAACATGAAAAAATTATTTATGGGATTAGAATAATTTAATAAAATTTGAAAAGGAGGGTTATTGTTTTGCCAAAATATTGTAAAGATTGTGGAGCAGAGAATGATGACAATTCTACATTTTGTAAAAGTTGTGGAAAAAAATTATCAGAAATACATGAGATAAACTCTGATAATAAGGTTATAGGGGGAAATAATCAAAAAATATTAATTGGAGTAATTGTAGCATTATTGATAGTTATTGCTATTGTTGGAACTTATGCTTTTGTTAGTTTAAATAATAATGACAATAATTCAGATATTAGTAATAATGGTGGTAGTTCTGTTGATGGTGTTTCTAATAGCTATGTTAGTGATTCTTCTAATGTAAATACTAAAACTTGGCATAAAATTGATTCATTCAATGGGGTTGGCGATTATATCGTTACTATAAATGGTGGTGGAAATAGGATGAAAGTTGTTCCATCAGCTATGCCAATTAAAAACTATGCTGACAATTTTATGTATACAACTGTTAGTAAAAATGGTAATACTATTGGATCTTCTCAATTGTCATGGAATAGTAAAAGTGCAGTAGCTACAAAGTCTGACACTATTGAATTTTCAGGTTCTGGAACTTATCGTGTATATATTTCAGCTTATGAGTTACAATATTGGAATTTGGAAGTATATGAATACTATTAATATTTTAATGAATTGATATCAATTTAAGGAATTGTTATTAATTTTAAGTAATTATTATCAGTTTTAGAGAATTGTTATTAAGTTTAAGGGTTTGGTATTAATGGAAGATGAAAAAGGAATTTTTTGTAGTAAATGTGGGGGAAAATTAGATGAAGATGATAAGTTTTGTCCAGATTGTGGAAAATCACAAAATATTAC
This sequence comes from Methanobrevibacter sp., assembly GCA_009784145.1. Classification (GTDB taxonomy): domain Archaea; phylum Methanobacteriota; class Methanobacteria; order Methanobacteriales; family Methanobacteriaceae; genus Methanobinarius. The sequence continues at coordinate 22,007 of WRCI01000004.1, read as the reverse complement.
AGAAAGTTTTACACAAAATAAATTCATAATATCACATAAAAAATTTATTTTACCTCTGATTGTTGTTGTTCTAACTTGTGTTCTTGCTGTTTTAGTAATTAACCTAGCTTTTCCAGATACTCATGCAGAATTTATTGAAGGTTATAAATTTAATGTTCCTTCAGAATTTAAAGCTTCTGGCACTGAAATAGTTGTTAGTGGGAAACAATACAATTTTGAAAATTCTGAAGGAAATGAAATTCGAATACTCGTTAGTAAAGGTGCTTTAATAAATACTGGTTTGTATGAGTATGTTTATCAAACTACTGCTGCAAAATATTTAGGTGTTTCTGAAACTAAAATTAATGGAAAAGAAACTTATACAATACAAAATATGAATTACTATGCTTATAATATTGCTAATGGAAATGATTACATAATGGTTGACTTTGATAAAGAAATATCTAATAGACATGAGATTGTTGAGAAAATAACAAAAGATTTATGAAATTTAATGCTTTTTTACAAATAAATAATTTTTCACATATAAATAAAAATTAAAGGAGGCATGTTTATTTTATTACAATATTGTCCAAATTGTGGAACAGAAAATACTAGAAACTCGAAATTTTGTCAAAACTGTGGAACTTCACTATCAAATTTACAAAATATAAATGAGGGTTCTGAGGGTAGTGAAAATAATGAAAAACTCTTAATTGCTATTGCTATAGTGCTTGTAATAGCTATAGCTATTGTAGGAGTATCTTCTTTCGTGTTATTTAATGATAATAACAGTAATAGCAATGATAACAATAATAATGATAATGTTTTTAATAATGGCGATAATGCTAATTTAAATTCTAATAGTAATCTTGATACTGTTACTAGTTCAAGTATTCCTTTATCTGCAGTTTATGGTCTTGCAGTAGCATATAGTGCTAATCCTTCTTCTTCTATTCATTATAAAGGAGTCACACTTACAAGACCACAGTGTCTTTATATTTTTTCTAAAGCTATTGATATGAAAAATAGGGGTGATAGTGGTAATATTAACTTTAGATCTTTTGCCTCTCCAGATAATCCATTATATGGTGTGAGTACTTCATCTCTTACTAGATCACAATATGTGGATATGGCACAAAGAACTTATAGGTGGATGGATAATCATGGTAGAGCTCCTAATTACACAGGAATTGTTGTTGCAGGAAGTCCTGATTTTGGTTATGAAGGACTTATACTAGCTTTTGCTATAGTTATAATAAGATCTGAAAGTGGTTCACTTCCTTCAAGTATAAATTGGTAAGGAATCATGAAAAAAAAGAATTTTTGAATTTATAAATAAGGATTTTTTAGAATTTATAAATAAGGATTTTTTAGAAATTATAAATTCTTATTAATGGAAATAGATTAGGATGAGATTAAGAAGAATAATTATACTAGTCATAGTTTTATTGACAATATTATTAGGGTTATTAGTTTTCAATATTTTTATTAATGCTAATAATGAGGATAGTCATAATAATGTCAATAATGATAGTGACAGTAATATAATTGATACAATCTTCAATGGATTCAATACTGTTAATTTAGGTTCAAATAATAAAGGAACAGTTGACCTTATTGGTCCTATTGGCAATAAAAATTCAAATGTAAAAATAGCTTATATTATTGGAGTTCATCCATTAGAATCTAATGTTCATAATGCATTATATGATTCTCTAAAAGTTAAATCTGATTCTTTAAATTATTCTTATTATATTTATAAGATTACTGTTACAGATAGCCCTGATGATTATAATGTGGGTAGGATGAATGGTCAACTATTAGCTAACGAATTTGTTGTTCCTGATGCTACTTCTAAAAATTATAATTTGGTCATTGATATTCATTCTAATCAAGGTACTCAGGGAGGTAATTATGATGAAACTAATTTTATTTTTGCTCCTTTAAATGATTATAAATCTAAAGTTTTAGCTGATGAAATTATAGCTAAAATTCCTCCTTTGCTTTACTATTATCCAATGTCTCAAACAAGTCCAAATTATGTCACAGTTCCTATTATGCAATCAGGCACTCCCACATTGATTTATGAAACTTATATGTACGAATCAAGTGAAATAACTCTTGATTATATTAATAAGTTAATAAACACAATTGATAATTTAAAGTTATAAATATATTTAACTTAAATTATAATTATATTGCTTCTTTTAAATTCAAAGCAGAACTATTTATGCAGTAGGATATGGTTTTTCATATAAAAGAATTAAAAAATAAGGTGAATTTTCAATGGCTAAAATAGAAAAAGGTGAAAATTCTAGAACAGATAATAATGCTAAAAGCAGTAACAATAAAAAAATTCTATTAATAATTATCATTATTTTAATAGTAATTACTTCTGTACTTGCTACTTATGCTTTTTTAACTTTAAATCAAGATAAATCTGAGGAAAAACTTGTTGTAAACAATAATGTTTCCCAGATAAAAAATGTTTCAGAATCTAAACCCCAAGTAGAACAAGAATATATTAGTAAAAGTAGAGCTAAACAAATAGCTCGGGATATTTTAGATTATGAGTTCCCAGACCCTGATTATATTATTGAAATCACAGGAAACCCAATATTAATAGAAGTTAACGGTAAAATGTTATATAAAATACCTTTATTTTTCGCATATGATGAATACAGAGATTATATCTTTATTGGTGCAATAGATGGTAAAATTTATGGAGAAGATGGAAAAGGACCTTATCCAAGATATCATGACTAAATGAAGTTAGTATTCACGAATTTAAGTCATTGTCCTTGTAAAATCCAATCAATTATTTTATAGTATCTAAAAACCTATCTCTTATTTCATCAGGAGACATATCAATTACTGGAGAATCTGCATTGCCGGGGAGGATTTTATAATGAATAAAAATAGAATTCTCTTGATCTTTTTTTAAAATCTCTCCAAAATCAATATCTTCGCAGTTATAACAATTTTCAAACCCAATACCTTTAGCTACTTCCAAAAGATTTATATTTTCTGCATAAGTGCATTGATTTCCAGTAGACCCATAACATCCATTATCAAAAACAATTAAAATAAGATTTTTTGGGCTTTGATTGAATATTGTAACTAATGAACCCATATTCATTAAAACAGATCCATCCCCATCAAAAACAATGATTTTTTCGCAGTTATTTTTATTATTATTATTATTATTTTTATTTTCATCAGTTATCTTTAATAACTTAGAAAATTTTTTATTTTCATCATTATTTTCTTTTGCCATAGCTAATCCTAATCCAATAGAAGAAGCAAGTCCCATAGACCCTAACATATAAAAGTTTTTAGCTCTATCTTTTATTTGATAAAGTTCTCTTGATGGAAATCCTATATTACAAATTATGATTTCATCATTAATGTATTCCATTATATTTTTTATTCCATCAAAACGTTCCATTTTAACAATTCCTAATAAAATAATAAAGGTAACTCTATTTTAATTATTTACCAATAATTAATATCCAATAATATTGAAATTGGTGATTTTTCTTCAACTGATGTTTTCCAAGAATTAGCTATAATTTTTTTAGCTTCTTCTGGAGTTTTTGGATTAATGTATTTTAATTCCAAAGCTTCTAGGACTTTTGGAGTAGCTTTACCCATTGGAACTTGTCCAACGATAGGCTCACCTTCAGTTCCTCTGTGACTCATTATCATAACTAAAGGCAAAGAATATAATTGAAAAAGAGATCCCAATGCATTGACACAATTCCCAAGTCCAGAATTTTGCATTAAAATTGCTGTTTTTTTACCTCCAAAATAAGCACCAGCACATATTCCAATTCCTTCTTCTTCTCTTGTAACTGGAACATGTATGATTTCATCATCATTATCAATAATTTCAAGAAGTTTTCCTAAATTAATACAAGGAACACTAACAATAAAATTAATTCCTGCTGATTTTAGTCCTTGATAAACTGCTTCAGTACTGTCCACTTGATAACCTCTTATAGTGTGAATAATTAATATCTTTTAGTGTGAATAAGATATTAATATTTATATACATTATATAATCATATTTATGTAAAATAAGAAAAAATATTATAAAAAAATAAAAATTAGAAAAACTATAATGATAACATTACTGTGAAATATATTCATCAATATTAATATCTAAATTATCACAGATTTCTTTTAAATTATTATAAAGTTTTTCATCAACTTTTAATCCTTCTTTGTAGTTTTTTTGAATGCTTTCGACTTCGAGATCTCCTGGGATAATAGTGTCTCCACTTCCTCGAACTTCTTTAATAAATTCTTCTGTTTCTCCTTTAAATTTATCCATACCTACAAATTTTGAAGGATCTATAACTATAAATAAGTCTCCTTTAGTACAAAGTTGTGTATGATTAGCTGTTCCATGAACACCTGATCCAAATGCAGCATTTACTAAAGGACCAGTTAAAAGTTCAATCATAAAAGCTAGTGCATATCCTTTGTAACCACCAAATGGTAATATTGATCCTTCAAGAGCTTCACTAGGGTCGGTTGTAGGATTTCCATCCTTATCTAAAGCCATATTTTCAGGAATCGGCTCTCCTTTTCTTTTGGCTTCCATTAATTTTCCTCTAGCTGTAACAGAAGTTGCCATATCTACTGCAATATAAGTTTCATTTGAAGGAATTCCTATTGCAATTGGATTGGTTCCTATTAAAGCTGTTTTAGCTCCAAGAGGTGCAATTGCAGGTTCAGTATTTGCCATAACAATTCCAATAACATCATTTCTTATAGCTAAATCAGAATAATATCCAGTAACTCCAAAATGATTTGCTTCATGTGTTCCTACTGCTGCAATTCCTATTTTTTTAGCTTTTTCAATAGCTAACATCATAGCTTTATAAGCAACTACTTGACCAAAGGTATGTTTACCATTTATTAAAGCAATAGCTTCAGTTTCTTTCACAATTTCTATTTCATGATTAATATTGATTTTTCCTTTTTCAATTCCATGAATGTATTGAGGGAATCTTCCAATTCCATGAGAAGTAAAACCTTTTAAATCTGAATCTAAAGTAGCTTCAGCTACGATTTCAGCATATTCATCACTTAAACCTAATTTTTTTAAGATATTTAAAATAAGTGATTTTTCATTTTTAGTAGTTATTTTCATGAACACACCTTTTATCTAATCAATAATTTATTCTATCTAATAATTTTTTTAATTTTAGTATATTCTATATTTAATATTTAGTTTTTAATTTAATATTCAATTTCATAGTTTAATTTAATATTCAATTTTAGTATTATTTTTTTAATTTTAGTATATTCTATATTTAATATTTAATTTAATATTCAATTTTAGTATTTTCAAATGTATTAATTGTTATTTTATCTGAAATGGAATTTACTTTTCCAATTTTATAAGATTTACAATCTTTATTTAATATTTCAATTATCTTTTCAGATTCTTCTTCTGGAGCTATTACTACAAAACCAATTCCCATATTGAAGACTTTATACATTTCTTCTAAAGAAACATTTTGTTTATAAATTAGCTTGAATATTTCTTGAGGTTCAGGAAGATTGTCAATATCAAAACCAATACCTTTTTTAAGTCTTTTAAGATTAGTAAATCCTCCACCAGTTATATGGGCTAAACCTTTTATATTTAAATTTTCTTTCAATAGATTAACAATAGGTTTTACATATATTTCAGTTGGTTTAAGAAGTTCTTCACCAATTGTTGTAGTAGAATCATTTGGAAGTGTATCATCAATATTAAACTTATTATTTTCAAGAAGTACCTTTCTAGCTAAACTCAGACCATTACTATGAATACCACTACTTTGAAGACCAATTAAAACATCGTTATCAGTAATATTTTCTCCAGTAATTATTTTATCAATATCAACAAATCCAATTCCAGTTCCTGCTAAATCAAAGTCATTTACTATTTCTGGAAGTGAAGCAGTTTCTCCTCCAATAATAGCTATTTTAGACAATTCAGCACCTTTTGCAAGACCTTCAGCTATTTGTCCTCCCATTTCAGGATTTGGACTTTCTACAGCTAAATAATCTACTAATGCTATTGGTTCAGCACCAACACAGAGAATATCATTTACTACCATAGCTATACAATCAATTCCCACAGTATCATATTTTTCCATCAGTTTAGCTACCAATATCTTACTTCCAACACCATCAGTACTCATTGCAATCCCACGATTACCCATTTTAACTAAAGCTGCAAAATGCCCACTTTCAGTTACAATTTCTCGATACTTTAAGGTCGGTTTTAATTTTTCTGCTATTTTACGTACTGTGATTTCTTCAAGGTCTATATTGACACCAGAATCTGAATAAGTAACCATTTACTCACCATATTTTGATAAATAAAATTTATAGATTAATAAAATTTTATTGATTAATGTAATTTATTACTATTAATATAAATTTTTTAAACCTATATACTAATTTTTTTTAATAGTATATTATTTTTAACTTGTTATAATATATTTTAACTTGTTATAATATATTTAAATTCATTATAAGATATTTAAGATTGTTATAAGATATTTAAATTTAGTATAACATTTTTAAATTTATTATAAAATTATAAATTTTTTAAATTTTATATAAATATTTCTTAAATTTAATATAAACTTTATAAACTAATAAATTTTCTTATTTAAATAAAATCTTCAATTTTTAAATATAAATTATACTTTTTATTAATTTATATTTATATTAATTTAAAATATTTAAATATATCAATTATAATCTTATTAATTTATAAAAAAAGTAGAAATTTATAAAATAAAAATTATAAAATAAAAATTATAAAATAAAAATTATAAAATAAATTAATTAATAAAAATAAATTGATTGTATTTAAGCTATAAGTTAAGAATTCAAGATATAATTTAATTAGAATCATTTAAATAATTGTTATAATTTAATTAGAATAATTTAATTTATAAATTAATTATATTCAATTCAATATAACAACACATTATTAATTATTGAATTCTAACTGATTCCAAATTAAGTGGAGTTTTAGTTTCAATTTTATAACTTCTATGAACACTAGAGGCAAGATCCATTGTTTTATAAGCATCTCCATGACACATGATAACTTTTTCTGGTCTTGGAGAGAGTTTTTTAACATATTCCATTAATTGACGCCTATTAGAATGTCCACTAAATCCTTCAATTGTTTTTATTTCCATTTTTACATTGTAGACATTTGTTTTTCCTTCTTCTTTAAGTGGGATTTCTTTCCAACCTTTCTGTATTCTTCTTCCAAGAGAACCTTCAGATTGATATCCTACAAAAATAAGTGTGCTTTTTTCATCTTCACTTAACCATTTAAAGTATTCAACTGAGTTTCCACCAGTTAACATACCGGAAGTTGAGAGAATAATACATGGTTCTCCTTCTACAATGTCTTGACGTTCATTTATATTTTGAACTTTATTAAATGCATCAGAAATAAAAGGATTTCTTCCCATGTGGAAAATTTGATCTCTTAAATCTTTACTTAAATATTCAGGTCTTGCTGTATGAATAGCTGTAGCTTCCCATATCATTCCATCAATGTAAATTGGAACTTCTTCAATCATACCATGACGCATATATTCTTCTAATACAATCATAAGTTCTTGTGCTCTTCCCACAGCGAAAACAGGAAGGAGGACTTTTCCTCCTCTTTTAAGAGTTCTGTAGATTGTTTTCATCATTTGCTTTTCAGCATTGTTTCTTGAAGGTTGAACATCTTCATGACCACCATAAGTACTTTCCATAACTACTGTTTCTACTCTTGGGAAACGCACGGTAGCAGGTTCTAAAAGGCGGCTTCTTTCATACTTAAAGTCTCCAGTATAAACCATATTGTGTTGTCCATCACCTATGTGCATATGAGCCATAGCTGAACCAAGAATATGCCCTGCATTATGTAATGTTAATCTAATATCTGGTGAAATATCTGTAACTTCTCCATAATCAAGGGTTATAGTATGTTTTATACTTTTTTGAACATGCTTTGTGTTAAATGGAAGAGGATCATCTTCTCTGTGAGCAATATCTATATGATCAAGTTGAAGGAGTGTGGTTAAATCTCTAGTTGGAGTGGTACAGTATACTGGTCCTTCATAGCCATAATGATAAAGATAAGGTAAAAAACCAGTATGATCTAAGTGAGCATGTGATAATACAACTGCATCTAAGTCAGCTATAGAAAATTCTGGAACATTAAGGAAAGGATATGCGTTTTTTTCATCCCCTGCAACATTGACTCCACAATCAAGTAGAACTCTACTATTTGGAGTTTGAAGGAGCATACATGATCTACCAACTTCTCTAAATCCACCCATAGAAGTTAGCCTAGCCCATTCATTTTCATACTTTGAACCTTGATGAATCCTTGTTCCAAGATTTTGTAATATTTTTTTTCTCTCTTTACTGTTATGTTTAAGGGTAGTTCTAACTCTTTCAATTATTTCAGAAGATATTGGAGGTGTTCTTAATATTTTAGGTGCCCAACCAGTATTTTTAACGACTTTTCTGGAAGTTACTCCATATTTTCCAATAACTAGTCCTGGTTTTTTAGCTTCAATCAAGACTTCGCATGTGACTTCATCAAATGAAATATTTGTAATTTGTGCTTCTTCTGGTACAATATCATGAATTTTATGGATTGTTTTTTCAGGGTCTAAGAGCACAGATTTGTCAGAACGAATAATTATTCTTTTCCTCAAATCTTTAGCTAAATTCCGTATTAAGTCCCCATTTTCAGTTATTATTTCTGGGTTTTTTGTATAGATAACAACTTCTGGACCTTCAAATTCTACTTTAGCAACTTTAACTCTTTCAGGTAGTCGTTCTAGGATTGTTTTTTTGATTCCTTCTAAAATTTCTGAAGACATATCATCACTTCGAAAAATAAGCGTATATAAATTTTGATTTTAACAAATAATACTCAATTGTTTTAACAAACAACAATTAACTGTCTTAACAAACAGCAATTAGCTGTCTTAATAAAGAGTAATTAATTGTCTTAATAAATAGCATTTAACTGTTTTAACAAATAGTACTTATTCAGTATTGATTTAACAAAAGCAGTATATGAAAATGTTTTTAAAATAATAATTTTTTGTCAAAATCTTTTAATATACTCATGTTAAAATTATATTCATATTTTTTTACTACTTAATTTATAAAATTAATATTAAGTTATAAAATTAATATTATTGAATATTAAGTATAATATTAGAATATAATTCAATTTTTTATTTATTTAATAATATTTTCATAATTTAAAATATTTTTTAATCATTTATGTTTTTATTTAGTTTATATTTTATTTAGTTAGTTTATATTTTATTTAATTTGTATTTTATTTTTTTAATTCATAATTTGTAAAAGTTTATAATATAAAAATTAAAAATTTAAATTAAAAATTAGCTATTTAGCTAATTTCTTTTAATTTAGCATCAATAGCTTCTTTTGATAACATTTGGACTCCTTTATCTGTAACAGTAGCTAATAATATACCATTTCCAGAGAAAGTATCACGTTCCATAGCTGATTTTATAGCTCTAATAGCTACATCAATTCCTTCTTCTACAGTAATACCTTCTTTAATTCTGTCTTCAAGGACACCATAAGAAAACATAGAACCAGAACCTGTGGATATGAAAGAATCTTTAATCATACCTCCAGCAGGATCAAGAGAATAAATTGAAGCTCCGTTCTCATCTATCCCTCCAAGTAATGTTTGAACATATAATGGAGAGGAGTGTAATATGTTAGAAGCTAATGCAGAAGCCGATTCAATACTAATATCTTCTCCATTTCTCATTTTGTATAAAGATACTTCGGCACTTATTACTTTCATTAAACTCTGAGCGTCTGCTACAGAACCTGCTATAGTAGCTACAATATGGTCATCAATTTTGAATATTTTTTCAGCAACTTTATGAGCTACTAAATTCCCCATACTAGCTCTTCTTTCGCTTGCAAAGACTACTCCATCTTCACAGGTGATACCTACAGTAGTTGTACCTTCCAATGTATCCATTGTGTTTTTATTACTCATATAATAACACCTCGTAATAATAATATAAAATTAAGGAGATATATCTTATAATTTTTTAAATATTATAATTTTTTAAATCTATTTTTAGATTTATATAACTTTTTAAGCATTATAATTTTAATATATCTTCAATATGTTAAATTTAATAATGTTAATTAATTAATCTATAAATTAATCTTTAATAGGATTAATATTAAAATCAATATTATGTATATTAAGTATTTAATAATATGGCAAATACTCCAACTTTTTAAAAGATATTAAATAGCTTTTTGGAACATTTTTGTTTTTTAAAGCTTCATTGAAGCGTATTTAAAATTATTTAGTTTTAAATTGATTGTTAATAGTAAATACTAAAAAATCTTGATTAATTAAAATAAACAATATAAAATAGTATAATCGTTTGGTTATTTAACCTAAACAAATTTTATTATATTTTTTTATATATATAAATCTTTTCTATTTTATCAATTTATATCAAAAAATATTTAATTTATTTATATTTTATATACTTTATATTAAAAGTATAAAAGTATAATTTCATATTTTTATAACAATTATAATATATATCAATTAAAAAATAATTTTCATATTTTATATATAAAATATATTATAATTTAATATTTAAATGATATTTTATTATATTATATGATTTTAATTTTATAACTCTATAATTTAATAATTTTATTAATTTAAATAATTAGTATAAGTCATAAATAAAGATATTATGAAGTGGAAAAAAATAGGGAATATTCTCATAATTGATGAAAATTTAGAAAAAGAATATGATGGAAGATTAGATGAACTTCTATCTATTCATAACGTTGATACAATAGCAAAAATCAACAATATCTCTGGTCAGATGAGAAAACCCAATATTGATTTATTAATTGGTGATAAAACTGAAACTATTCACAAAGAAAATGGATGCTTTTTTAAATTAGATATAGCTAAAATAATGTGGTCTAAAGGAAATACAACTGAAAGAATGAGAATAGCTAATCTTGTTCAAGACGATGAAGTTGTAGTTGATATGTTTGCTGGAATTGGATATTTTTCCATACCTATAGCTAAATATTCTAATGTGGGAAAGCTTTTTGCCATTGAAATTAATCCAGATTCATATTATTATTTAAATGAAAATATAAATCTAAATAATATTAATAATAAAGCTAATAACAATAATAACTCTCAAACAAATAAGGATAATAAGATTATAGAATCTATTTTTGGAGATTCTGCAGAAATAGCTCCTAAATTATCGACTGATCGTATAATAATGGGTTATGTAAAAACCACTCATGAATTTTTAGATTCAGCTATGGAATGTTTAAAACCAGAAGGGATAATTCATTACCATGAAACAGTCCCTGAAAAGTTAATGAACACACGTCCAATTAATAGAATAAAAAAAGCTGCATATGGAAGAGAAGTTGAACTATTAAATAATAGAATCATAAAAAAATATTCTCCAGGTGTTGTTCATACAGTTATTGATGTGAAAATATATTGAAAGCTCTATAATTTTTAGATATTTTTTCTTATAACTTTAATTTTTTAATTATTTTTTAATTATTTTTTAATTATTTTTTAATTATTTTTTAGATACTTTTAAATGATTATTAGTACAAATATTAATTACTATAAATTTTATTAAGTATTTAAATTTTTTATAAAAATTTTTTATAGGATTTTATAAACAATATTTTTTTATAGGATTTTATAATTTATAATTAAAAAATTTTATAAATAATATTCGTTTATTAATAAAATATAAATCATAATAATTTATCTATTGTGGTGTTACCATTGGTTGTTTGTTTCCCAGATACACAAGATAAAATGCCTAGAATCCCAGTCCACTTAACTAGAGTGGGAGTCACAGGTGTAAAAAAGCTTTTGAAAATCGAAAGGGGTCAAAAAAGACCTATAGTTCTCATTCCCACATTTGATGCTTTTGTAGATCTCCCAAGTGATCAAAGAGGCATTCATATGTCTCGAAGTCCTGAAGCTATTAGTGAAGTTGTAGAAGAAGTTGTAACTAAAAATGCTGTTGAAGTAGAATCATTATGTGCTGAAATTGTTAAATCAATGATGGAAAAACATAAATATGCTAAAATGGCTGAAGTACAGATGTTTAGTGATTTCATGTTTATAAAAAAATCACCTGTTACTGAAAATAGTACTCAAGAAATGACTAAAATTGTAGCTAGAGCTGTAGGATATAGGGAAGATGAAGAAGTTAAAATACGTAAAAGTATTGGTGCTGAAGTAATTGGGATGACTGTTTGCCCATGTGCACAGGAATCGGTTATGGAAGCTGATAGAGCTAAACTACTAGAGTTTTTAGATGAAGAAACCACTCAAAAAGTAGTGGATACTGTTACCTTTGCTTCTCATAATCAGCGAGGTATTGGGACTGTAATAATAGAAGTTCCTGAACATCATACAGTTCGTGGAGAGGATATAATTCAAATTATTGAGGAATCTATGAGTTCTTCTGTCTGTGAACTTCTTAAAAGACCTGATGAAAATGCTATAGTTATGCAAGCTCATAAAAAACCAGGCTTTGTTGAAGATTGTGTGAGAAATATGGTTGAAAAAATTATTCAAAATTATTCATATCTTCCAGATGACACATTAGTCACAGTTCGCCAAGTTAATGAAGAAAGTATTCATAGACACAATGCTTTTGCAGAAAAGATTGCAACTTTAGGTGAATTAAAAGGAGAAATTGAAGAAAGTAAATAAATATCATGCTATTAGTTAATAATCGAGGTTATTTTATTATTTAATGACAAATGTTGTTTTATTTATTTAATAATGGATATTATTTTATTAATTAGATATTATTTTATTATATCATGTTTTAAATTGTTTAATTTGTAAAAATAGTGATTATCATGGTTAAACTACATAAAATTGCAGGACAAGTAATTGAATTTTTTGAAGCTTTTGATGGATCAAAGGCGGCTTTAGACACTGAAAGAATTTTAATTGTCAGAGGAAGATCCTCAAAAAATATTCCTATTGATGAAATGGAAGGAATGTTAGAGGAATTGAAAGAACTTGTTCAAGGAACTGAAATTAATGTTGTTTCAGATGAAGCAGGAAAACTTATTAATAGAATGGATGAACAAATCAGAGCTAATGTTTCAATTCAAGGCGACACAGATTCTAATGGTATTATGCGAATGACTAAATCATTAGAAGCTATGAATGTTTTTGTAAAATTTAAATTAATGAATTTAATACATACTGGAGTTTTTGTTGTTCTCTGGAAAGACAAGGCAGATGTGGGTCCTGTTTACATAGAAGTTGTAGTTTCTGATGATGAACAGGAAGGATTTAGCCTTTAATTTTTTATTTTATATTTCTTTCTATATTTATCAGTCAATATTAATTTATATTAATTCATATCAAATTATATTAAATTATATTAGATTATATTAATTTATATTAATTTATACTAATTTATATTTATTTTTATAAATCTATATAATTATTTATAATCTTACATTAACTTTTATAATTTTAATAGAAATTTTGCTGAATTTTATAATATTTTTATATAAATTTTATAATATTTTTATATAATTTGATAAATAAGTATATAAATATTTATAACTTTAATAAATTTAATTTAAAATTAATATAAATACATATTTCTCTATTATTTTATTTTTAATGTTATTAATGAGGTAATTTTTTATAATATTTTATAATATATAATAATATAATAATTTGATATAATTGTGATACAAATGAGTTTAATTTCTAATATTAATGATTCTAAAATAAAAAATAATGATTTAACAAAAGAAGATATTATATGTTTTCTTAATGCAGAAAATAATGATATTAATTATTTAATGTCTTTAGCTAACTCAAAAAGACATGATAATAGTGTTACTTATTCTAAAAATATTTTCATTCCTTTAACTGAAATTTGTAGAAATTCTTGTGGTTATTGCACATTTAAAAAAGATTCAAATAATCCTAAAGCTATTATTCTAAAAGATAAAGAAGAAGTTATTAACCAACTTAAAATTGCAGAAAAACAGGGATGTAAAGAGGCATTGTTTACATTTGGTGAACAAGCTGATGAAGATAATATTGTAAAATCTCTTTTGCTTGAGAAAGGCTTTGAGTCTATGACTGACTATGTTTATGATATTTGTGAAGCTACATTAAATAAAACTAATCTTCTTCCACATACTAATGCAGGTATATTATCTTATGAAGATATGAAAAAGCTAAAAGAAGTCAATGTATCTATGGGAATGATGTTAGAAAACTCTTCCCCTAGACTTAGAACAACCGAAGCTCATATAAATAGTCCTGGAAAAGACCCTGCTATTAGAATTGAAACAATAGCTAATGCTGGCAAGTTAAAAATTCCTTATACTACTGGAATTCTTATTGGAATTGGAGAAACAAAAGAAGAAATAGCTGAATCTTTACTAACTATAAAAAATCTTCATGATAAATATGGTCATATTCAGGAGATTATTATTCAAAATTTTAGGTCTAAACCAGGTATTCCAATGGAAAATAATCCAGAACCTTCTGTTTTAGACATGGTTAGAATAACTTCTGTAGCTAAATTATTATTTGAAGATGTTTCTATTCAAGTTCCTCCAAACTTAAATTATGAAAGTAATCAAATATTTTTACTTTGTGGTGCTGATGATTGGGGAGGAATATCTCCAATAACTAAAGATTATGTAAACCCTGAAGCTCATTGGCCAGAAATTGATTATATGAGAAATTTAACCAAAGATGCAGGTTTTGAACTTAAAGAACGATTAGCTATTTATGATAAATATATTAATAATAATTATTTAAGTGAAAATGTTTTGAATAAAACTTTAAAATTAAAAGATTCTTTAAATAGTGCTTAAAATTCCTATGAAAATAATGTTAAAATCATAAAATAGTGGTTCAATGACAGTTTTACAAAAAAGTGATTTCAATAAAAAGATTTTCGCACGGATTGAAAAACTTATAGTTGATTATAAACTTATTGAAAATGGTGATAATATAGCTATAGCTCTTTCTGGTGGAAAAGATAGTGTTTTAACATTACATGCATTAACTAATTTTAAAAATAAACTTCAAAATAATGAATTTAGTAATGAATCTAATAGTAATTCTTATAATAATAAGTATAATTTTGATAATAATGATTTTAAAGATATTGATTTTAAATTAACAGCTATTTCTGTAGATGAAGGTATTGAAGGGTATCGTCAACATGGTATTGATTCAGCTATAAGTAATGCTCAAGAACTTGGAGTTAAATTAATCCAAAAATCTTTTGAAGAAGAATTTGATTTTACTTTAGATGATTGTTTCCATCTTTTTAAAAGTGCTTGTATTCCTTGTGGTGTTTTTAGAAGAAATATTTTAAACAAAACCGCATTTGAAATTGGTGCAAATAAAATAGCTACAGGTCATAATCTTGATGATGAGATTCAATCTTTTTCAATGAGTTTTGCAAGGGCAGATACAGTTAAATTTTCAAAATTTGGACCAAAACTTGATGTGATTCATCCAAAACTTATTCCTAGAATTAAACCTCTTTGGAATACTCCAGAAAAAGATGTTGGAACATGGGCTATAATGAACAATATAAATATTCATCTTGATGAATGTCCATATTCTAGTCTTTCACTTAGAGGAAAAACAAAGGAGTTTTTAAATAGGATAGAATCTAAATATCCTAAAACAAAAGAAAATATAATGAAATCATTTGAAAAAAGTCTTAAAATAGAAAATCCTGAAGTTAAACTAAATGAATGTGAAAGATGTGGGGAACCTACTTCAAGTGTTGTTTGTAAAGCATGTGAATTTGTAGATATTATAAAAAAATAGAGTGTTAGATTTTTTCTAATATGTCAACTTAGGGATTTTGTGTTTGAATTTTAATGTTTATAAAAATAAACATAAGTTTATATATTGGTGTTTATAAAAATAAACAAATTTTTCGGAGGATTCCAAGATATTTTAGATGTGGATATTGAGTTTTTTAAAAATTTAAATAATCAATTTATTCCTCATTATCCTCTTCTAATTCCCCAATCTCGTTTTTTATAACTAAAATTTTATCAATACGATGCCCATCCTTATCCACAATTTCAAAATCAAAGTTTTCCCAGCTAAATGTTTCACCAGTATTTGGTATTCTGTTTAGATAGCTAAGAATAAAACCAGCTAAAGTATTATAATTATCTTCTTTTTCATCATATAATTCATCGATTTGGAAAAGGTCTTTGAATTTCCCTATTGAATAACCACTATCAATGAGCCAAGAACCATCTTTTCTTTGTATAGCTGTTGGTTCATCTGTTTCATCAATACCTGGAATGTCTCCAACAATGCCTTCTAATATATCATTAAGTGTAATTAATCCTTCAATACTACCATATTCATCTACAACAAGTGCCATATGAACATATTTATTATTTTCCTTGAAAAGTTTTAGTATATCTAGGGATGGAAGATTTTCTGGAACCATAAGTGGGTTTTTGAGATAATCTTCAATATTGAAATCTTCTTCTTTAAAAATTGAACTAAGCATATCTTTAGTTTGAACAACACCTAGAAAATTATCTAAATCTCCACTAGCTACTGGAAAACTAGATCTTTCACTTTTTATTATTCTTTGTTTTGAAATAGATATATCTTCTTCAATATCTATCCAAATAATGTCATTTTTTGGAGTCATTAACATATCTACTTTTTGATCATCTAGACGGAAAACTCTCTTTATAATATCTTCTTCTTCTTTTTCAATAGTTCCATCTTCTATTCCTTCTTGAATCAACATTTTTACTTCTTCTTCAGTAACAACGCTTTCTCTAGATTCATCTGTTCCTAAAATTTTTAAAACAAAATTTGTTGATTTACTAAGTACTGTAACAAGAGGTCCACAAATTTTAGATAATATTTTCATGTATCTAGCTAAACTAACAGCTACTTCTTCAGGATTAGTCATTCCTATTCTCTTTGGAACTAACTCTCCAATAACTAATGCAAGGTAAGTCATTACCAAAACAATCAATATCATAGCTACTATATGGGCGGAGTCTCCTAAAAATGTTAAATATTGAGATAATGGGTATGATAAAGTAGCTCCACTGAATACACCAGTCAAAATCCCAATAAGAGTAATACCAATTTGAATAGTTGATAAAAATTTATTTGGATCTTCAATTAGATTTATCACAGTATTGGCATGTTTTTTACCATTATTTGCCATCTCTTGCAATTTTGTTTTCCGAGAGGACACAATTGCAATTTCTCCCATAGCCAATATTCCATTTAAAACTATTAAAAATAATATGATTATAATTTCGAGTAGTATATCTTGTATCATTTCTCTAATACCTTATGGATTTAGTTTATAATTTAACCGCATTTTATAAGTTTAACACATAATTTATCTGCTTAACATATAATTTATAAGTTTAGTAGCATATTTTATCAGCTTAACCCATAATTTATAAGTTTAGTAGCTATTTTATCAGTTTAACACACAATGTCTTGTTTTATATTTAAAATAATTTCAATCTTTTGTAGTAATTTGACCTCTTTTACTTTTTGGAAGTTCACTTGCTTTTTTAAAAGTTATTTCACCATATATTTCTTCTTGTATTTCTCGCACAGCTTCTGAAGCATCTTCTGATGTGTCTACTTTTTTGAGAATTCTCCTCTCTTTTACTTTAAGAGATTTGCCACAAGGACATTTTCTAGTAACTACACCTTCTTTCCCATATAAGACTCTTCCACAATCACAACGAAAAATTAAATACATTTTTTATCAAAAGCTCCATATGAATATTTGATGTTAATTAATAATTCTTATTTAGTAATTGTCATCCTTCATTTGTAATTAATAATTCTTTATTAGTAATTATATTTAAAATATTTGTGAAAGTAGTGGAATAATAACTGAGGGTAGTATAATTAAATATGTAGCTAAACTAACTGCTAAATTTGTCCCAATAACAACAAGTAAAATTCTAAATATACTATTATTCCATAAATCTTTGAGGGTAGCAACCTTTCCTAAGTTAGTTATGTCTTTTTTTTTTACTTTTCTATACTTTGCTTCTGTTAAGCCTGAAAACCATCCTGATGAAATGATAGGATGAACTATAGTAAAAGGAGCAGCAATAAATCCAACTATTGCAGATTGAATTTTTGAACCAGAGGCAATTGAACCAATAAAAGCAGCTCCTCCTCTTATTAGAACATATTCTAAAAGACTGTCTCCCACGTCAATACCATTCATAAAAGCCAGAAAAAATGTCACTGCAAATGATATTGGAATAGCTATTAAAATAATTTTAAACCAGGGAATTGATCCTTTTTTCTCAGTATTCATTAATGTTTCAATTGGAGGAAGCTCTTCAGGATTATCAAGGTATTGTTTTATTCCTTCTTTATGTCCTGCTCCCACTACAGCAATAATATGATCTTCTTCTATATTTAATATACTATTGGCAAGATAAGCATCTCTTTCTTTAACAAGGACTTTATATGCACTAGGAGAAACTTCTTTGAAATATTCCATTATTTCATCTAAAGTATCTTGTTTTTTTAACTCTTCAATATCTTGTAAGTCATCTTCACTTGCAAATAAAGAAGCTATTGCACTAAACATGAATTTTAGCTTTTCCCAAATTGACATTTCATTTAATGCTCTTTGAAGGGTTATGTTAATGTCACGATCAATTAAAGCAATTCTAGCATCAACATCCTTAGCTGCTTCAATAGCCCCAATCATCTCAGAACCAGGCTTGACATCTACATCTTCTCCAATTTTACTTTGGATATATGTTAAAATGCCACTAGCTACAAATAAACCTACTTTATTTTCTTTAATAATATGTGATACAGATATTTTTTCCTCTTCTTCAATACCTGACAACTCTTTCATAAGTCGCTCATATCTTCCTTTATCTAGTTCAATAGCTACTACTTCAGGTATTTGTTCATAAATAGCATCTTTAACTTCATCAACACTATCTTGAGAAACATGAGCAGTACCTATAATTGTTAAACATTCTCTTTTCATTTAAAAAACACTCAGGGTAGTAAAATTTAGTTTAATTATTATTTTTAATTATTATTATCATTTAAAAATTATCATATAAAAATTAATTCATTATTAATATGTTTTTATTTATATATAAATCTGGTTATTTTGTAATATATTTAGAAAAAATTTTTATTTTATTTTTAATAGTTTTATTTTACTTTATTTTATTTATTAAAGAGTTTTAAAACTCCATTCTCATAAATAGCCACATTACTAGAAATATTTTTTTGGATACTGAAATCAATATCTTTTTCAAATCCTAATTTTTTTAAACCTTTGCCAGCTCTAGATTTATAAATAACTTTTTTAACAGCTTCATAATCATTATTAGCTAAAATTGCACTTTGAGCATATTCACTAATTTTATTTTCTGAATTATAATCTTTATTAGTATTGTTATCTCTATTATCAAATTTTGCACTTTGACTCAATTCATTTTGAATCCAGTATAATATCTCACCACTAGCTAAAAAGTCTTCAATTGCAAAACTTCCTTTCCACCCAGCCATCACAACATCAATATGATTATAATCATGTTTTTTAGCTATTTCAATAGCTAGCTTAGCTACTGATTTAGCATTTATAAATGCTCCAATTAAAACAGTAGAATTCATATTTTTCAATATTCGTGTTCCATTACTTGTTGTTAAAACTAATTTCTTTTTTTCACTAGTATAATTTTTAATAGCTACTGGCGAATTTCCAATATCAAATCCTTCTAAGGTAGCACCCATTCGTTCTCCTGCAAGGACTCCATTTTCTTTTTTAGCTATTTCAATAGCTTCTTCTGGTGAAAATGCAGGAATAACTTCGTTAAACTCATTCATAGCTATAATAATACTTGTGCTAGCTCTAAAAGCATCAACCATAATTGAAACATCAGAACTTATTGTTTTTTCAAGGCTTAATGTAATGTTCATATTTTATGCTCTGTTTTTATTATTTTTTTCATGATTTTTTATAGAATTAATTATTATATATTATCATTTTATATTTAATTATTTTATATTTAATTTTATACTTATTTTTTATTTTATATTTTCTATTTTCTAATAAATTTTACTTTTTTATTGTAACTTTTTTAAGGATACTTTTTTAAGGATACTTTTTTAAGGATATTTTTTTAAGGATACTTTTTTAAGGATACTTTTTTAAGGATACTTTTTTAAGGATACTTTTTTAAGGATATTATTTTTTTCTAAAGATATTATTTTTTCACACATTCATTATAATTTGCATCCTTTCAATAATTTTTTACATTTAAAATTTTTTCCATAATAAAGAAAATTTTATATATTTAAATTTAATGTCATGTTTAAATAATTTTTTACTCAAATAAGAATTTTAAGATGGATGTGTATAATTTAGATGAAAAAAACAGAAAATTATTTAAAACAAAAGAATAAATACTAAAAAATAAAGTTTTGGAGGAATTTAATGAAAAATAATTTTATTAACAATACTATTTCTATTATTTTAAATAGAATCAAAAGACCTCAATCAACTGAAATTAAGGTTGAATTTAGTGAATTTGAAGAAATAACTCTTGGAGAAATTTTAACAGAAGAATTTATAAGTAAATTCACAAACTTTTCAAATTTTGACAAAATGATTGAAAGAAGTAAACTAAAAAATAAATATATTAATTATAAAAATCTTTTTTTATCTAAACAATGGAATGATTTTGTTATTAGAGCAACAAAGTTTGATGGTTGGGTTGATTTTCTTAAAATTGCTATAAATTGTCATGTTTTTCAAGAAGAATCAAATATGGATTAAATAATACTTATCCTTTGAATAGGGATAGTGAAATTGTGTCTATTGATAAAGATGTAGAGATAAAATTATATAATAAAAAAACAAATGAATATATAACTAAAAATTCATAAGAGAAAAATAAAACGTTGCTTAATGAAAGAGATATTGATAAAACTATGTTAAACATTGTTCCTGATGAGTTATTAAGAATTAGCACTGACAAATTACTTTAAGAGGGGATTGTTGAGTATATTGATAATAATTAATTTTTATTTTCATTATTTGATTTATTAAATATTTTAAGCCAATAAATCTTATTATAGGTTATTGCTTTTCTTAATCGAAAAATTAATAAGCAAATCTAATAATTTCATGATATTATGATAATTGTAACAACACCAATGTGTGAAAAAATACTCGAATTTGCAGGAATTAATGAGTATAAAGTTAATAAAAATCCAGATGAAGAAAAGGGAGATTTAGCTATTCTTTTATCTGAAAGTAAGATTAAAATGAAATCATTAAAAATTAAACTCAATACCTTTTCACAAATTCGAAATAGCATAATCGAAGTTTCAAGATATAGGAATTATGAGTTTAAAGATAATTTAAATGAATCTAAGGATAATTTAAATGAATCTAAAAATGAAAAGACTATTGAAAACAACAAATTAATGGAAATATTTTCAGATTATCCTTTAGCTAGTGAATGGCTTAATTTATCAAAAAAAAAAGAATTTCAAGAGAAAAATTCAAAAACAAAGGTTAAAGTTTATTCAAAGTTTCTTTTGGATATTGTAAATGATATGGGCTTTGATATTATTGATTCAGATAGTTTTGATGGAGTAAATTCTGGTAATTTTGATGATATTATTATTGATGTAGATTATATAGTATATCCAGACTATATGGATATTTCAGAAGACAATTTTTTCAAAAATAAATATAATAAATATGAATATAAATTTATTCCAGTTCCTACTCATAATAATATTCATAAAGATCCAATTAAAAGAGCTGAATTAAGATATTCATTATTGAGTAATATTTAATTAAATCATTTTTAAAAAT
>WRCI01000003.1 GCA_009784145.1 Methanobrevibacter sp. | reverse complement strand
TTGAACCATGAAACAACCTTTTGTATCAATAGCAGCTACTTGTCCAGCAGCTTCGTATGCAGCATATGCTTTTGCTTTTGCATAAGGATTAGTGAATCCTGCAGCTTCAACAGCTTTTTCAGCAGTTAATATGATTTCAGGTAATTCTATATCTTTTCCAGCTTCAGCTGCAGCTATCATACCATCAATAGCATCTTGAACAACTCTGTAAGCACCAGTTAAAGCTAATACTTTAATAACATCTGCATTGAAAGAAGCCATTTCAGTTGGATCTAAGAATTCTCTTCTTGCTCCAATCATAGGGTCTCCTTTAACAATGATAAATCCTAAACCTTGTTCTTTCATTTCGTCTTTCTTTCCAGCTCCTGGAGCATCGCCTATAATTAAAGTAGGGATGTCGTAGCCAGATAAAAGTTCTCTTGCCTTAGCTGGTCCAGGTGCTCCTGGATTAGGGCTTATGAATATAGCAAAATCTGGATCAAATTCTTTAACTTTTGGAGTCACTTCTTCTACTTGTTCTGGATTCATTTTAGCTCCAGAACCGATAACTCTAACATCTATGTTCGGTCTATCAGCACGTTCATCAAGTAATAAGTCTAATACTGGTGAAGTACCAATGTTACCGCTTTTTATAATTCCAATTTTGACGACCATTATATCACAAAATAATTTATTTAAAATTTTATTAATAAGTACTTTATGTTTTGAATGATATCAGTACATTTATATACTAGTTTAGAAAAAGTTTCAAAGAAAAAAATTTTCTTAAAAAATAGATGTAAAATATCTTATATATGGTTCAAAAAGGCAAATTTTAATATAATTAGAAAAATATCAATTTATAATAGATAATATTAATTTATACTATATTATATAAAATTTAAATATATTCTTATATCTATTCTAATACAATAATCAAAATAATTAATTATATACTCTATTATATATCATATTTTTATTAAAATTATTATATTATAATATAAAATAAAAGAATATAGCTATAAAATGAATTATATTGATTTTAAAATACATCATGATATATAATTTAAAAATATAAAATATAGAATAAAATATAGAGTAAAATATGAAATAAAAGAATATAAAAAAGAATAAAAAAGAATATAAAAAAGAATAAAAAAGTATTTAAAATTTAATTAAAAATAGTTTTGAAAATGAACTGTACAATATTTTCATACACTTAAAAAACAAATTCATAACTCACTAATATTTTTAGTGAAATTGTAAGCAAAGTTAGGGCATGAACATGCATGAATATGTACAAAGTTAGCTAAAGTATTTCCAAGTGTTATTCCATCTTGGTTATTAATTATTCCCCTGCCTCTTTGAATATCAAATGAAAACTTAGCTAAATCATCATTAACACATAACTTTGTATAGTGGAATTCATGTCCTCTAAATATTTCATCTTTATTTGAAATAAGATTATCTTCATATGATTTAGCTATTACATAGCTAAGACCTTGAACTTTATCAGTCATTTGAGAATGATGAGGTAAAACATTACACGTTTTAAATCCATCAATGGATTTAGAAAGATAAATAAGTCCTCCACACTCTCCATAAATAGGATTTCCATTATTGTGGAATTTATTTATAGCTGTCCTCATAGATTCATTAGCTTGAAGATCTTTTGCAAATACTTCAGGATACCCTCCTCCAATATACAATGCATCAACATCAGGAAGTTCTTCATCTTTATAAGGACTGAAAAATATTAACTTAGCATTATTATCTTCTAAACTTTCAAAGTTTTCAGTATAATAAAAGTTAAATACTTCATCCATAGCTACTCCAATTTTTACAGGATTTTTATTAGCTATTTTCCATAATTCAGAAGAAGAATTTTGATTATAATACTCCCCTTGATTTTTATAAATTATATTTTGATTTTTTAGAGAAAGTTTTCCTTGAGATTTAGCTATATCTATTAAAGCATCTAAATCTAGGTATTCTTTTACAACTTCCCCCCACCTATCTACATTATTAGCTATCTTTTCTTCTTCAATAGCTGGAATTAAACCAAGATGACGTTCATTGACAACTAAATCATCATTTCGAGGTATACCTCCAATAACTCTTGTAGATGTGAGTTTTTCAACTGCTTCTTTGGCTTTAAGATAATGTCTTTTGCCTTTAATTTTATTAAGGATAACCCCTTCAATTTTTACTTCAGGATCTAAATTTTTAAAACCAAGAACAACGGCAGCTGCACTTTTAACAAGGCTTTTAGCATTTAATATTAGAATAACTGGTGCATTGAGTGTTTTAGCTACAGAAGCTGTGTTTCCAACATCTTCAATTGGGCTAATTCCTTCATAAAGTCCTCTAACTCCTTCAATAACCCCAATATCTCCTTTAACAATATCTAATCCTCGAAAAAAAGACATTCTAATTTGATTTTCACTCATGAAAAAAGAATCAAGATTCCGTGGAGGGTTATCAGTAGCTAAACTATGATAAGAAGGATCAATGTAATCTGGTCCAACTTTAAATGGTTGAACATTCATTTCATCAGATAATGCTTTCATAATCCCTGTTGAAATTGTTGTTTTTCCTACTGCACTACCAGTTCCAGCTAATACAATTCTCATATTTATTAATAGTAATTATGGTTATTTATAATTTCACTATTGTAATTCTATAAATTCAGTATTGTGATTCTATAAATTCACTATTGTAATTCTATAAAAAATATAAAAAAATTTTATAATTCATTTATAATATAATAATTTTATAATTCATTTATTATAATAATTCATTTTATTATATCATAATAAAATCTATAATTTATTATATCATATAAAGAAATTTCTGTATTAATATGTATGTTATATAATAATGATAAAATAATAAAGAAAATTAGCTAATGAAGTTTTATAGAATACCAACATATTATACAAAAACTGTAGAGTTATACATATTATTGAGTGGCATCATCATAACATTTATATATAGTAAGTTAAATAATATAACATAATATCAATGAATTATTAAAAACTAAAATTGGTATTTAAGAATTGATAAAAATTAATATTAAAAAATTGATATTAATATATAAAGTTGTTTAAAAATCTGAATACTTGATAATTGAGCTATATTTATCTTTTAATTCTTCGTGCGATTTTAATAAATAACTTAATAAAAAGATGAGGGACGGGAAAAATGTTAAACAAAAAAACATGGATGGTAGCTTTAATTTTATTAATTGTTGTTGTTTCAACAGCCAGTGTTGTTTTGGCGGTCACGTATGATGTTGGTCCTGACGGCAAATACTCTGACACTGTTGACAATACATATGTAATTAAAGGTGTTGATAAAACAAATTCTGAAAGTATAGAACTGAAAGGATTTACTGCTACACCTACACGCGCACAGCCAGATAGTGTTCAACTATATGATGGAATAGATATTGCAAGCGATTACACTGGAATTAGCGGCCATGACATTAGTAATGAAAACCTCAATAAAATAAAAGAAGTAATTGTAAAAAATTACAAATACTATAATAGTCCTGCAGACAATTTGATTATACAATATGTTATATGGGAACTAGTAAGTCCAGGGTATATTTCAACCCTATCTGGACAACAACAATTAGCAGCCCAATGGATGTATGAAAATTTAGGTAATTTAAGAGTTAGTGGAGATGCTCATAGTTGGGATGGTGGAGCTTATACACATGACTTTACTTTCTATCTAGGTACTCCAACTGGTGGAGAAACACCTGAAGCAGTATCTCAAATATTCTTATTCACCTATGATTATATAAAAAATCCAAATAACCATAATCCTAGTGGTGGGGAAAACGATTATGTAGACCCTACTAAGGTTAACCCAGAAAGTGATGATGCTCATCTAGATGATGACGATTTCATTAATGGGACAAATAATCCTGAAAATGATGATGAATCATCTGCAGAAGGAAATGGTGCAAATGCTAGTATGAAAAATACTGGTGTTCCATTGATTGCTACATTAATAGCTATTTTTGCAATTGTAGGGCATTATATTAAAAGGGACTAATCTCAATTAATTCCTTTTTTTAATTTATTTTATTTATTTATTTTTTTAATTATTTATTTTACTTTTTTATTTTTCTAATTATTTATTTTATTTTTTTATATTTTTAATTTTTTATATTAGATTATTTATTTTTTAATAATTATTTTAATTTAATAATTATTTTTATCTAATAATTATTTTTATTTCCATTTTTTAAATCTATTTTTTAATCTTTTATATTGATTTCAACAATTCTTATACTAATTTATTAATATTAATACTAATTTACTATCATTATACTAGTTTACTAATATTTCTAATTCTTTATTTAATTTTTAAATCAATTTTTCATATATATATATAAAATTTTTAAAATCTTATTTTTAATTAAAATTATAATCTTATTTTTATATTAAAAAATCTTATTTTTATTATTAGAATTTTTAAATTATAATTTAATAAAATAAAATATAAAATTTAATAAAATAAATTCTTTTAATTAAAATAGATATAAATCTTTTATTATAGATAATATAATAATAAATATAATAGAAATAAATATAAAATAAATAATAGGAACAATAATAGTATAATAATATAATATAATAGAAATAAATATAAAATAAATAATAGGAACAATAATAGTTATAAAAAAATAATAAGAAATCAAACTACTATCTACACCATAAATCTGATTAACATGAAAGTAAAAACTCCTGAACAATTAAAAAATATAGATATATTCCATCCATATATCCTAATTATAGCTATATTATTGTTTATAATTGTATCTATACCTATAGTTTATTTTTCCAATGAATTACCCCAACCTTCTCCTTATTTGTATTTATATATATTAATAGGAATTCTTTTTTTTATATTAGGCTGTTTATTCCCAAAAATATTAGCTAAAGTTTCAAAAAAATTTAAAAACAAATTAGTGGCTATAAAATCTATTAAAACAAAGAAATTAACTAAAATTCCACTACTATCTACTTATAGACCAAAAGAGTTAATCCTAATTGGAATTGTAATACTTGGAATAGTGTTTCAAATAATAAATCTAATCTACCTAGGAGGTATTCCTCTTTTTAGTGGTGTATTAAAAGCACAGGCAGCTACAAAGTTATGGTTATTTTCATATATATTTTTTATAATAGGAATAAACTTACTTTTAGCTAATTATGATAGAAAAACAAATTATATTCTCCTAATAATAGGATTATTCTTGTTTGTATTAACAGGTTATAGAACAACACCAATAGCTATTCTTCTAAGTGTTTTTATAACACTTTATTATTCTAAAAACATAAAAATTAAATATCAATTGATTTTTATAGCTATTATAAGTATTCTACTTATTTTAATTGGATTTATAGCTATTCAATCTATTGAATGGCAACAATGGAGATTAAATGCTTTTGAGTTAATTTCATATAGAGCAGGTTTTACCTTGAATATTTTAGATAAAGCAACAAGATTAGCTGGTTCTACAAATGGTACATTATTCTATTATACATTAACTGGATTTTTTAAAGCAACTGATCCTCGTGTTCTTGTAGGTTCTGCAGTACTTAATCAAAGTAAGTCTATTACTGCAACTATATTTGGTCCAGCTATTTTAGACTTTGGAACATTAGCTATGGGGATACAAATGTTTTTAATTGGACTTATACTAAAATTATTGCATATACTCCAAAAGCATATAAAGCAAATAGCTACTGCATTTTATGGAATTATTCTAGGACAAACACTAATTTGGATAGAAACAGGTCCAACTGATATTGTTGTTTGGATATTTTATTTAATTGGAATAAGTATAATTATTTATTATTTTTATAAACTTAAAGTTGGAAAGGGTTCTATTGAACTTAATACTGTCAATGAATCTAATAAAGCTAAAGTTAATTATGATTCTAATAAAGCTAATAGTGATGGTGATTGATTGAAAAAAGATAAAATCAATATAGCTATCGCCTGTGAATTAGCTCCTGCAAAAGCCATTATTCCTATAATAAAAAAGTTAAAGTTATTAGAAGAAGAAGGAGAGTTAAATTGGAAAAAAAGTAAAATAATTGCTTTAACTCATGGAAAAGGAACTGAAAAATTAGTAAAAGATTATTGTGAAGAATTATACCCAATTGGAGAAGGTAGAGCTAGTGGACAAAAAAAAAGAAACACATTTCAATTAGCTTATCTTATTATAAAAGATATTTTCAAAGCTATAAATGCTTTAAAAAATAAGAATATTGATTTATTGATTAGTTGTGGAAATGCAGGGGATGTTCGAAAATCTATCATTGCAGCTAAACTCCTTAAAATTCCAATATTGCATATAGAACAAGATATTTATAATCCAATAGAAGTTATAGCTTATGCAAATATAATCACTGTTCCAAATAAAAATTATAAAGATTTTTTAATTGAAAAATATTATATATCTGAAAAAAGTAGCTCTGAAAAAAGTAACTCTAAAAAAAATAACCCTGAAAAAAGTAACTCTGAAACAAATATCCCAAATAAGAATATAGATAAAATTAAAGTTATTCATGGCTATCCAATGGCAAGTTATGTAAATGACTTTGTAGCTAATGAAAATTTGCAAACTAAAGAAGAAATCATTACAAAATATGGTTTTGGTGAATTTATTTTACTATTTTTAGGTGGAGATATAAGAAGTGAAGACTTGAAAAATACTATATTAGCTATAAAAAGATTAGATTTTCCAACACTAATTGCACCATATCGATTTAAAAAAGAATTAATAGAAAAAATAGTCAATAGTGATAATGAAACTGATACTTCTAAAATCAAAGTTGTAGATGAATTTGTTGATATATTAAGCTTAATGAAAATAGCTAAGCTTTTAATCTATGGAGCAGGAATGGGAATGACAATTGAAGCAGGTGTTTTAGAAGTTCCATCAATAAAAATAGCTGGTTTTCATGAGGAACATAGTAGTGTTGACTTGGCTAAAGAATTATCCATTCCAATTTTAAAAATAGAAGAAATTGAAGAATTTTTAGCTAATGGCAATGAGATAGCTAAACCAAATGGAGATATGCTTATTAAAAATAGTTCCATAGCTATAGATAAAGTACTTGAAATAATCAATTATCTTGATTTTAATAATCTTCCTAAAAAAAGTGGATTTAAAGTGATGAAAGCTATTTGGAAAGAAAGATCTAAATATAGATAATAATCCACTTTTTATGACTTTTCTGACCCTATTTAAATTTTTTTAACTGTTTTCTAACTTTATTTACCTTTTTTAGCTAATTACATCTAAAATTATCTTTTTTTATAAAATATTGCCTTTTTTATAAAATATTATCTTTTTTCATAATTATATAATTTTAATTATTTATATAATTTTAATTTAAATTTATAGTATGAATAAAATTGATTTGAATATAGATATATTATTAAATATTACTATTATAGTACTATATAAAAAATGATTAAATCACAGTGTTTTCATGTAATTCTTAATTTATAGAGGATTATCTAAAATATTCTATGTGAGTTTTGTGAAAAAATAAAAAATAAACAAGATATAGAATTATGAAAAATCCTCTTAAAAGTAAAAATATATATAATAGTTGTGATATATCAATGTATACAAATAACATATGTCAATACAATGTTCCTATTACAAAAGTATGATAAGTTCAAATAATCATATGACTAAGAAATATTGACATAAAACATTTATTTTTTTATTAATCATTTTTATAACTCTTTAATTTTTTGATAAGAAGATTGGAGAGTAGCTTTTCATTATGTAACAGGGGGTGAGAAAAATTATAATGAAAAATATGAATATACACAAAAACCTTTTATTTCTATTTACAATTACCTTTGTATTTCTAATAGCTATTAGTTTACAAGGAGTTTTTGCTACTTCAACTACTATTACTGAAGATATGGACAGTGGTATAGCTGGTGGGCTAGAAAATCCTACTATAAATGAAATTATATTAGAAAAAGGAACTTACAAAGGTATTAACAATATAGGTTTAAATATTAACAATAATGTGACTATAAGAGGAAATGATGCTCCTGAAAATGTAACTATTGATGCAACAGGTTTCCAAAATGTATCAATATTCAAAGTAAATGCAGATATGTTAAATATAACCTTTATAAATTTAACATTTACTAATGGAGAAGCTAGAAATGGTGGTGCTGTTAGTAATGGATATTTAAATTCTAATTTGACATTTATAAATTGTATATTTACAAATAATCAAGCAATTGATTATAGGGAAAGTCGTGCAGGATCTGGTGGAGCAATCTATAATTTAGGCCATAATCTATATATTGAAAACTGTACATTTATAAATAACCGTGTGTATGCTGCTAATGGCATTGAAGTTATTTGTACTGGTGGTGCTATTTATAACAAAGGAAATAATGTATTTATTATAAACTCTAATTTCACAAAAAACTCTGCAAATAACACCCGAGGTGGTGGAGCTATCTATAATGAAGGTCATAATATAAACATTACCCATTGTACTTTCAATGAAAATAAAGTATATATTTTTGGAGGAGGAGCTATCTATAATCGTGAAGGACATAATTTCACAATACAAGACTCTAATTTCACAAATAATGAAGCAGGGTCTGGTGGGCCTATATTTGATTATTACAGTGCTAACTTCACTATTATGAACTCAACTTTCAAAAACAACATTGGTACAATATATTTCCAAGGTACTCAAAATCTTACAGTAGAAAATTCAACTTTCACGAACAATGCAGCAGGACATGGAGGAGCAATTAACTTCTATGCTTGTACAAATTTCATTGTAAAAAATTCTAATTTCACAAACAATGAAGCAGAAGTGGGTGGAGCATTATATGTGACCTATTGTAGTGATTATTCTATAATAGATTCTAATTTCACAGATAATATCGCTTCCATTATGGGCGGAGCAATTTATAATGCTGGTGGTTATAGTTCTAATTCACAAGCCGATGGTTTCCTTATAGAAAACTCAAATTTTATAAGCAACGAAGCAAGTTATGGTGGAGCAATCTACAATAGGGATAAAGATTATGTTACAATAATAAGTTCTACATTTTTAGATAACAAAGCTGAATATGGTGGAGCAATCTACAATAATGGTAGTCTTTTTTATGAACGATCAGATGAACCTACTGACGAAGAAAATAGATATATTGATATATGGGAACACGAAGTAACTGGTTCAAATTTTATGGTGAAAAACACCAATTTTACAGATAATACAGCTGATAAAGATGGTGGAGCAATCTACAATCACAATGGAGATAATTTTACAGTAATAGATTCTAAGTTCACAAATAATGAAGCTGGAAGTGATGGTGGAGCAATCTACAATTACGGTGGCTTTTATATAAAAGAAACTTGGATTAAATATTATCGAAGTGAATGGATTCCTGATGAAGTACATTCAACATATTCAACTAATGGATTTGGTTTTATGGTGAAAAACACCACATTTGAAGATAATGTTGCTAATCAAAATGGTGGAGCAATCTACAACTACAATGGAGATAATTTTGTTGTTGTAGAATCTGAATTTGACAACAACACTGCAGAAAATGGTGGTGCCATATATAACATAGCCAATGTTTTCACATACACTGAATTTTGGTCTACATTCATGGACTTCTATTATTATAATCCTTTTAATAATGCATTAGAAAAATTTGACAGTATCGAATTCTGGAATAATTTCTGGAAGGATATTTATAATAGTAACCTTCTTGTTAATAATTTCTTAATAGAAAATTCCAACTTCACAAATAATGAAGCTTACCAAAATGGTGGGGTAATTTATAATGAAGGTGAAAATACTTTTAATGTCTTAGATTCTCAGTTCATAGACAACACTGCAGAAAATGGTGGAGCAATCTATAATCAACTTGGTACTTTATATGATGAAAATTATTGGAACCAATTATGGAGGGAATATTGGGAGGAATACTTTAACAATGATCCATGGTATTCATATTGGTTTGATTTTGATTATTGGTATGAATATTATGGAGGTTATTTTGGATGGGATTATAATTATATAAATGATTATGTAAATGATTTAATGTCTCAGCCAGATAATATAGAGTTTATGGCAAATTTCGAAAATGACTTTACTAACACTTTCATAAATGATTTTATAAGCGGTGCTAAAAATAATTTCTGGAATAAAGATGATCAGAGTAATAGTTTCATATTATCAAGTTCTAATTTCACAAAAAATACTGCACATGAAAATGGTGGTGTGGTTTATAATATTGGAAATATGATGGTTTCTCTTAATAATATGACAGATGGTAACCAAGCAAAATTAGGTCAAATGATTTACAACATTGGTAATATGGGTATTTTAAACTTAACATACCTAGAAAATAAAACTATTAACGTTACAAGAGACACAACCATTGAAATTAATGCAACTTTAACCGATGATATGGGTAACACCATCACAGGACAAAATATTGCTTTTATTATCAATGGCGAACCCCCAATTTATGTGACTTCTGAAGAAGGTAAAGCTAGTATTAGCTATACAACACCTAATAAAGAAGGATTAATTCCTATAACTGGTAATTATGGTGGTCATGGGAGATATGGTATTAATACATTCAATGCTGAGTTAGAAATCAATGTCATATATACCAATACTACTATTAATATTGCAAAACCTCCAATTGTAGGAGAACCTGTAAACATAACTGGTATTGCAAAAGATATAGAAGGTAATCCACTAGCTAACACTACAATTAACATTACAATTAATGGAATCCCAGACACCGTCAAAACCGATGAAAATGGAATGTGGATATACGAATACACACCTACAACCAATAGTTTCGAAGTAACAGTAGATTGGGCTGGAAACAGCACCCATTATGGTTTCATAAACAGCACCACATTTTCTAAAGAAAAAATAAATACAACTATAACAATCACACCTCAAGAAAACATAAAGATTCCAGCATTATCTAATGAAGGAAATCCTGTAAATATTACTGGAATTTTAAGAGATGAAAAAGGCAATCCAATAGCAAACAAAAGTATCAATGTCACTATAGATAGTAAAACAAGTCTTGTCCAAACTGATGAAAATGGTCGTTGGTCAGTACCTTACATTCCTACAAAAAATGGAACTATATCTATTGTAGCTAAATTTGCAGGTGATGAAGACTATAATCCTTGTGAAAATACTGCTACTTTTACTGTAACTAAAGGTAAAATATTTGTTAATATCGCTGTAACTGAAAATCCTGATGGATCTATTACAATCACAGCTAATGTAACTGACGATGAAGGTAATCCTGTAATAAACTATCCTGTTGACTTTTACATGGATGGAAAGAACATAGGACGCAAATATACTGACAATAATGGCATAGCTTCAATTACAATCCCTGGAGACGGTAAAGAACACGAATTTAAAGTTCTCGTCCCAGGTGCAGAAATCCATGAAAACAGTGAAAATATAATAAGCCACATACCAAGAGCTAATGAAGGAGGAGAAGAAAACAGTGCCTATGAGACAGATGATGACAATAACAAAGATGATAATCCAATCTATGAAGATAATCCAAGTGATGAAGATAAAACTCCATTAACTAGTAGCGCATCTATGAAAAATACAGGAATTCCAATAATTGTCTTATTAATAGTTTTGTTAAGTAATTTAGGAATGATAATCCGTAAAAAAATAATATAAACAATTTTTAGGATAAATTTAATTTATTTTATCCTATTTTTTCTTTTTTTAGCTAATTACATCTAAAATTATATTTTTTTATAAAATATTATATTTTTTTATAATTTATATAATTTTAATTTAAATTTATAATATAAATAAAATTGATTTGAATAATAATATTTATTATATAATATTATAATATAGAACCAATTTTTGTAAAATTACTTATAATTTTTTAATATGCTATATTACTTTATTTTTCTTTTAAATTAAAAATTATAAGTATTTATTAGTATTAGTATATATTTATGATTTATTATAGTATTTAATAAATTTTAACTTTTTATTTTAAAAATTTTAGTTTTTAGACTTATAAAATCTATAATCTTCTTTATTTTAAAAAATGTTTATTTTAATTAAGATTCAAAATATTGAATTTTTAGCAAAAATAATGTTTTACACTATATATAAAAAAGGATTAATTCATGGTGTTTCATATAATTCTTGATTTATATGAGATTATATAGAACATTCACTCTGTTTTGTGAAAAGAATAAAAAATAAAGAATGAAACATTGCGAACAGTCGTTTTAAAGGAAAAATATATATAATAGGAGTGATATATTAATAGATATAAATAAAACATGCCAATACAATGTTCCTATTACAAAAGTATGACAAGTTCAAATAATCATTACAACTAAAAAACATTAACATAAAATCTTTATTTTTTTATTAATCAAATTTTTACAACTCTTAAATCTTTTGATAAGAAGATTGAAGAGAAGCATTTCATTATGTAACAGGAGGTGAGAAAGATGATAATGAAAAATATAAACAAAAGCCATTTATTCCTATTTACAATTACTTTTATACTTTTAATTACTATTAGTTTACAAGCTAGTTTTGCTGAGTCAACTACTATCACTGAAGAAATGCAAAGTGGTATAGCTGGTGGTTTATCTAATTCTAATATAGATGAAATTATATTAGAGAAAGGAACCTACAGAGGTACTAACAACACAGGTATACTTATTAACAATAGTGTTACTATTCGAGGAAACGAAACAGCAGAAAATGTAATTATCAATGCAGAAAACTCAAGAGGAATATTCACAATAAATAGAGATATGTTAAATATAACCTTTATAAATTTAACATTTACTAATGGAAATGCAGTAAAGGGTGGTGCTGTTAATAACGCATATTTAAATTCTAATTTGACATTTATAAATTGTAAATTTACAAATAATCGAGCAATTGATTATGCACAAAATCGTGGAGCATTTGGTGGTGCAATCTATAATGTAGGTCATAATCTATATATTGAAAACTGCACATTTACAGATAACCAAGCACTTAGTAGCCCATCGGTAGGGTCTTGGTGTGAAGGTGGTGCTATTTATAACAGCGGAAATAATGTATTTATTATAAACAGTAATTTCACAAAAAATTTTTCAAATGGTACCATGAACTGTGGTGGTGCTATCATGAATTTTGGTCATAATATAAACATTATCCATTGTGAGTTCAATGAAAATAAAGCACGTGCTGGTGGGGGAGCTATCCATAGTAGGAGAGGATATAATTTCACAATAAAAGACTCTACTTTCACAAATAATGAAGCATCCACTGCAGGTGCTATATTTTTTTATGAAGGTTATAACATCACTATTATAAACTCAACTTTCACAGACAACAATGCAAGTTTTACTGGTGCAATATATTTCCAAACTACTCCCGATAGCATCTGTGGAAAAATTACAATAGAAAATTCGACTTTCACAAACAATAAAGCAGAAACTGCTGGAGCAATTCAATTCATGGAATGTGTAGATTTCATTGTGAAAAACACCAATTTCGCTGGTAATAATGCTTATTTTAGTGAAGACAGTGATGGTAATGGTGGAGCATTATATATAGCATGGGGTCGTGATTATTCTGTGATAGATTCTAATTTCACAGATAACAGTGCTTACAATAACGGTTCGGCAATTTATATTGTTGGTTATCTTAACAATGATTTCCTTATAGAAAACTCAAACTTTATAAATAACAAAGCAAGTTATGGTGGAGCAATCTACAATAGGAATACGAATTATATTACAATAATGAATTCTAAATTTGAAAATAATCAGGCCAATTACGGTGGAGCAATCTACAATTATGGATATATTGAACGAAACAGTATATGGTCAGAAGATGGAGAAACAGATGAATTCAAACAATACCCACTAGGTTCAAATTTTACCGTGAAAAACACTAATTTCATAAATAACACAGCAGAAAATGGTGGAGCAATCTACAATTACCAAGGCGATAACTTTACAGTTATAGATTCTAATTTTACAAATAACAAAGCCTACCAAAATGGTGGAGCAATCTACAATCATGGCAGTGTTTACGAAAAAGAAGGTTGGATAACATATAACTCTGTAGGTTGGGTATGGGTTGATGGGGATTTAACATACACAACTAGTGCTTTAGGATTTGCTGTTAAAAATGCCAATTTCATAAATAATACTGCAGAAAACAACGGTGGAGCAATCTATAATAACAATGCTGATAATTTTAAAGTGACAGAATCTGATTTTACAAATAATACTGCAGAAAACGGTGGAGCAATCTACAACAATGCTAATTTAGCAGAAGTTTGGGGTAGATATGATTATTTATATGAATTTTGGGATAATTTCTGGGATAATCTCTATAAGGAATATGATGAATATTTCTGGGAAGAATCATGGAATAGTATATGGAATAGTTTTTTATTTGCTAATAATTTTACTGTGACAAATACCAATTTCACAAACAACACAGCTTATCAAAACGGTGGAGCAATCTACAATGAAGGTGGAGATGGTTTCAATGTTAGAGATTCTCAGTTCATATTAAATACTGCAGAAAACAACGGTGGAGCAATCTATAACCAAATTGATGTTTACCTTGACGAAGATTACTGGAATCAATTTTGGGAAGAATATTGGATAGATTATTTCTATAATAAATTCATGGAAGACGACTGGTGGACAAACTGGTATGATGCATACTGGACTCCATACTGGGCTCAATACTGGGAAGAAAAGGGTGGAAAAGACTGGAGCTATAAGGAATACAGTAGCCACTGGGCAAACCAATACTATTCTGAATATTTCTCCTACAAAAAAGGATTAGTAGGAAGTTTCGTTGATGATTTCCTAAAAGATTTCCTACCTGGCTTCTATACTAAAAATATCAAAGGTAATGATTTTACTGTGACAAGTTCCAACTTTACAAACAATACTGCAATCAATGGTAGTGCTATCTTTAACAATTTCTGTGATAATTTTGATGTTACAGATTCCAAATTCGCAAATAATACTGCAATTGAAAGTGGTACTATCTATAACCTTGGAAACATGTCAGTTTCTCGTAACACCATGGAAGATAACAAAGCCAACTTTGGTCAAATGATCTTCAACCTTGGTAATATGGGTATTTTAAACTTAACATACATAGAAAATAAAACTGTTAATATTACCACAAATACAACTATTGACATTAATGCAACTTTAACCGATGATATGAGTAACACTATCACAGGACAGAGTATTGCTTTTATTATTGGTGGTGGAGAACCAATCTATGTGACTTCTGAAGAAGGTAAAGCTAGTGTTAGCTATACAACGCCCAATAAAGGAGGATTAATTCCTATAACTGGTGATTATAGTGGTCGCGACGGATATGA
Source organism: Methanobrevibacter sp. (assembly GCA_009784145.1). Lineage (GTDB taxonomy): Archaea > Methanobacteriota > Methanobacteria > Methanobacteriales > Methanobacteriaceae > Methanobinarius. The sequence goes on along the minus strand of WRCI01000003.1, from coordinate 9,847 downwards.
GATTAATAGATTCAATGGTGCCTTAATAATACCTGTAACAGCCAAAATAGACACTAGTATAACAATCACAACTCCAGAAAATGTAAAGATTCCAGCATTATCTAATGAAGGAAGTCCTGTAAATATTACTGGAATTTTAAGAGATGAAAAAGGCAATTCAATAGCAAACAAAAACATTACTGTCACCATCGATGGTAACACAAGTACTGTAGAAACTGATGGAAATGGCGGCTGGTCAGTACCTTACATTCCTACAAAAAATGGAACTATTGTGGTTGTAGCTAAATTTGCAGGTGATGAAGATTATAATCCTTGTGAAAATACTTCTACTTTTACTGTAACTAAGGGTAAAATATTTATTAAGATTACTGTAACTGAAAATCCTGATGGATCGATTACAATCACAGCTAATGTGACTGACGATGAAGGTAATCCTGTAGGAAACTATCCTGTTGACTTTTACATGGATGGGAAAAACATAGGTCACAAATATACTGATAATAATGGTATAGCTTCAATTACAATCTCTGGAGATGGTAAAAAGCACGAATTTGAAGTTCTCGTTCCTGATGCAGAAATCGATGAAAGTAGTGAAAATAAAATAACCCACAGCCCAAGAGCTACTGAAAGAGGAGAAGAAAACAATACTCATGAGACAGATGATGACAATAGCAAAGATGATAATCCAAGCTATGAAGATAACTCAAGTGATAAAGATAAAACTCCATCAACTAGTGGGGCATCTATGAAAAATACGGGAACCCCAATAATTGTCTTATTAATAGTTTTGTTAAGTAGTTTAGGAATAACAATCCGTAAAAAAATAATATAAACAATTTTTAGGATAAATTTAATTTATTTTATCCTATTTTTTCTTTTTTTATTCATTATAAACTTTTATTAGATTAATGAACCTTTTTGTTCATTTATAAACCTTATATTGCCTTAATTAACCTTTTTATTCATTTATAAACCTTTTATTGTCCTAATAAACTTTTTTATTTTTTAACAAATTATATTATATCATTGATAATTTTTTTAATAAATTACTTTGTACTTAAATATTCCTAAACAAATAAACAATACCAAGCAAAAAAGCAAAAATTCATGCACAAACAATACAGAAAAATCCAAAAAACTGACAGAAGTGACAACATTTATATATTAGTAGAACTAACAATTATATGCTTTAATTTACACTGAAAAGTGTTTATATATTGCATAACAGTTAGTAATTATAACTTAATCCTATATACATTTTATTTATAATGAATAATAATGTGTTTTAATATCATGATGAATAATTATGTATTTTAATTTCAATGGATTTGGACTACTGTTAACAGAATTAATTATTTACATTTATTTTTGACTCATTGGGAGAGTTAAAAATTTGGGGGAACTGAGAAGTGATAAGAAAAATTAAAATGTTTGGGAATTTGGGAATTTATATAACTTTATTAGTTAGTATTTTATTGATTTTTTGTAGTTTGCAAGGAGTTTTTGCAATTGATGTGATGACAGATGACTCAGATGGAATTTATGGTACTATGAATTCTGCTGATTCTGGAGATATTACTATTTTAAATAATGGGGATGAAGATTATGTTGACCTTTTTATAACAAAAGAAGTCGATAAAGATAATGCTTACGACGGCGACTCTTTAACTTACACTATCACAGTCTACAACAACGGAAATATTGATGCAACCAATGTAACAGTAACTGACGCACTCAATCAACGTCTTGATTACACTGGATCTAGCGGAGCAGAATACGTTTCCAACACTGGAAACACATACATCTGGAACTTAGGCACCATATCTCCAAATACTAACAAAAGCTTCGAAATATATGTTACCATAAACTGTCAAAACTTTTATAACACCAATACTTATACTGAAGAGTCTCTTAATATTAGATGGTGGTTTGCAACACCTTATGATCCTATTTATAATTGGGCAACTGCAATTTCTGATGAAATAGATGAAGAAGTAGGATCCGGGGCGGCTGGAACTAGAGTTAATAAATATGTTAATCTTTCTATAATAAAAGAAGTTAATGCTTCTGCAGCTATTGTTGGTGACTATTTAACTTATAAATTCACTATAACTAACAGTGGTCTTGATGATTCTGGAGGAGTGTATTTTGAAGATATCCTTGATCCACGTCTTTATTATATTGGATGCTCTTTAAATGATGAATCTGATGAATATGTTTTTGACTATTATGAAGGTGAATTACATTTATATATATACAATTTACTTGCTAAAAACAGTTTCACTTTTGAGATATATCTTAAGATAGTTGAAGGAAATATTGATGACATTATTTATAACAATGCAACAATATTACGTATTGAAAATGAGGAAGTTAAAGATTCTAATACAGTTAATACTACTATTAAAGGTGCTGTAAATCTTACTCTTAGTAAGACTGCAAATGCCACTACAGTTTTTGTTGGTGATACATTGCAATATACTATTACAGTATCTAACTATGGATCTGCTACTGCAAGAGATGTTAAAGTTATTGAGATTTTACCTAAAGAACTTGTTTATCTAAGCCACTCTAATGAAAAAGGCACTTTTACCCCAAATACTGGTTACTGGAATGTTTGTAATTTAGCTATTGGTGAAACTGCAATTCTTTATGTTAATGTTCGAGTTAATGCTGCTGGAAATATAACTAATCGCATCACAGTAGAAAGCTTTGATATAAACATAGGAGAAAACAAAGAAGAATCTCTTATCTTAATGGATGTCAAAGAAAGCATTTCAGACAATACAAATTCAAATACAATTAATGAGGGTAACGAAACTTTAGAAGCAGAAGTTCCTGAAGAAGATGGTGTTAAAAAAGCTGATGATATAGATGATGCTCCTAATAATGATGCCAATACTAATAACGGAGACTTTAATAACTCTAAAGGCATTTCTATGAAAAATACAGGAATCCCAATAATTGTCTTATTAATGGTTTTGTTAAGTAGTTTAGGAATAACAATCCGTAAAAAATAATATAAACAATTTTTAGGATAAATTTAATTTATTTCATCCTATTTTTTCTTTTTTTATAAAAATTATTAACTTATAAAATTTTTAATAAAAAATTAATTTCACTTTATATATAGTATAACACCAAATTTTTGGTATAAAAATTATCAATTTATATATAAATAAACCTAAAATTCAGTGCCAGAAATTAAGTTTCATACTATAAAAACCTATTTTTCAAAAATTAATTCTCCAACTATAATTAAAAAGTAGCTATTTTTAACTGCATAGGTCGTGAAATAACGTGTTCTTTACCAGTAACTAAACAGTAATCTGAATCACATCTAAGACAATACCACATACCTTCAGGAGAAATGCGAGGATGGTCATAGAAATGCATGGTACCATTAACCTTACAGTAAGGACAGTAATTAATAAAGGCTGCTGAATGATAGAAATAGTTTCCTTTTACTCCACAACTACATCTAGCTGTACTAATCAAATATTTGCTATTAAATTTTACATCAATTGGACCATAAAGAGTTTTAGCTTTTACAGTAAAAAAATCTTCTCCTTTAGGAAAGGCGATAATCTTATAATTATTACCAACTAAACTAGCAGGATTAACATATCTAGGCATTATTTTATTCATTCTATGATTTTTTTTAATATTTAGTCTTAAATTCTTTGGTAATTTTTTATTTTTTTCCATTGAAACTAAAACACTGTTAAGAGCAAAAACAGTTGTTTGATACTGCATCTTTCCAAGTTTGGTGTCAACAAAGCTTGGAACAAAACCATTCCTCATAATAAAATTTACAATATTTTTTGAATAAGTAGAATATTGTTTTTTTGTAAAAATTCCTTTTATATTATCTCTTTTAAGATTAGTAGGGTTTTTAATATCATATTTTACAATAACCTTGCTATTATCCTTATTATTTCTAAGACTAATGGTTTTACTCACAAGATACATATATTCAGGGATTGAAAATTTATAACCATCAATTGTAACAAAATTAGGTAGTTTTTTGTTTTTATTAACAAATTTACTAACATTAGAAGAAGCTGAAATAATTTTAGCTTGTGATAATTTACTAGGTTTAACTGCTTTTTTATTCTTAGAATCATTATTAGAGCTATTATTATTCACAGTAGTATTTTTTGTAGAGGTATTTGTATTTTCAGGTATAGTACTTGCCTTAACAACAACTATACTGTCATTATTATTTAGTTCATTAATCTTAATAGTTTTATCATTATTTTTCCCATTATCAATGGAATTTACATTATCAATGGATTGACTCATGGTTGGAGCCATTGCCATTAAGATAAAAACTATTACAATAATATAAACTGAATGTTTAAACTTCATAAATATCTTCCGCCATAATAGATTTGAAATTATGAGATAATAATTATCTAAATAAATACATTAACTATATTGAATTACCTTAACTATATTGAATTATAACTTTAAATTAAATTATATGATAATAATATTAAATTTTATAAGAAATTAAACTATATAATAAATAAATTATATAATAATAAAATTAAATTCTATATAATTTCTTTAATTTTATATTGAATTTCTTAATATTCATTAAATTCCATGATTTTTAAATAAATTTTAAATTTATATTATAATTTTTATAATAAAATATTAAATTTTAAACTTTAAAAGAATTTTAATTTTTAAGCAAATATTATCTATATCAAATTTTTTAAAAAAAACTTTCAAATTCATTAAATGGTTTTTAAAAAAACTTGTATATTAAAAATGTACTCCTTAATATAACAGTTATCTTATATAAAGGTTTTCTTTTAATTTTCAATAAAAAGTCATTAAAGAGCTTAATTTAGAAAATAAAGAGTTCTAAAAAGAGATTTAATTAAGGATAAATTAATCTCTACCAATTGTTTTTAATTTTATTAAAGAAATTAAAATAAGAGTCCTTTTGCTAAAAAAACTGTAAATTATAGGTATTTTAAATTAGATAGCATATCTTAAATTAGAGTTAATAATTTAATATAGATTAGTTATTAAACATATAAATCCTTAATAAGTGGTTTTCATATTCATACTTTATTGGACTATTATTAATAATATTACTTTTCATTAGCTCCCAAAAACTAATAATACTATAAAAGATAAAATAATATCAATGAATACTTTAAAAAAAATGCAAACCTTAAGTGATTCTGCACAGTACGACCTTTGTGATTATGTTAATCATCATAAAACATCAGATGCTAACTTACCTGGAATTTATCATGCTACTGGAGCTAATGGTTGTAAAGTTCCTCTATTTAAAACATTAATGACAAACAAATGTGTTAATGATTGTAAATATTGCATAAACCAATCTAAAAGAAATTTTACAAGACTTGAATTAAGTCCTGAAGAATTAGCTAAAGTATTCTTATATTACTATGATAATAATTATGTTAATGGTTTGTTTTTAAGTTCAGGAATAGCTAAAGATGTTGATGAGACAATGGAAAAGATGCTTGAGACATTAAAAATCTTAAGAAAAAATCATGGCTATGATGATTATATTCATCTTAAAATTATCCCTGGAGCTAGTAAAGATTCCATAAAAAGAGCTATGGATTTATCAAATAGAGTCAGCTTAAATATAGAAGCAGCTACTTCAAGTGGACTATCTGAAATATCTTCAACAAAAGATTATAATAAAGATATATTAAAACGTCTTGATTGGATAAATGAAATCTTTAAAAGTAGAAAAGTTGGAACAAACAGTAATTCAATGGCTTGTGCTAGTCAAACAACTCAAATGATAGTTGGAGCTAATGATGAAAGTGATGAAGAAATACTAAAAAGAGTAAAATCATTATATAAAAAAGTAAATCTTCATCGTAGTTATTTTAGTGCATTTTCACCAGTTGAAGGAACAGACTTTGAAAAAAAGGAAGAATGTAATAAAATACGTACAAATCAACTATATCATGCTGATGCACTTTTAAACCTATATAAATTCAATACTAAAGAGTTGGTTTTCCAAGAAAATGGGCAACTATCATTAGATGAAGATCCAAAAATTTTAGCTGCAAGAAAAATGGATATTTTTCCATTGGAAATTAACAAAGCACCATTTTATGAATTAATTAGAGTTCCAGGAATAGGTACAATCTCTGGAAAGAAAATTATAGCTATTAGAAAAAAACAACCATTCAAAAAAATCGAAGATCTTAAAAAACTAGGAGTGGTTGTAGATAGAGCTGAACCTTATATTAAATTAGGTGGAAATTATCAAACTGCTTTAGATAGCTATTGAATATTGATAAAAACTCTCATAGTTGTTGAATTGGTTGATAAAAACTCTCATAGCTATTGAATTTAATTGATAAAAACTCTCATAGCTATTGAATTTAATTGATAAAAATTATCATAAATATATTATTCAAATTTTATTAAATTTTTAGCATTATCATATATTACTTCTAAACCACACATACTGGGTATATAGTTAGCTGCCTTTGCAGAATCTACCCCAATTATTTCATAACCCATATCTTCAATTGGAGCTACTACCATACAAGTATCACAAACTATATGGCCTCCTGCAGATTCAATTACTTTCGTATATCCCATTCTATCAGCTGCTGCTTTAATATTTATAGAAGTACATACCCAAAGTTCATTTTTTATTCTCTTATTATTAACTAAATTAGCTATATCCTTGATTTCTTCAAGAGAAGCATGAGGACATCCTAAACAAACAAGATCTGCTTCATCTTTAGAAGAATTTGTTAGATTTTTACAAGTATCTTCAATATCATTAATATTAAGATTAATTTTAGAAGAAGAATCTTCATTTAAAAGTTTTTCTTTCCCAGCAGAATCATATTCAGGAGTTTCATTTTCAATATGATATAGCGCAACAGCTCCAGAAGAAGCAAGGGCCGCCCCAAGGGATTTCAATTCATCATTAGTAGATTTATTTTTTAAAATAAAGTAAGGAATTCCATCTCCAATTTCTTTACCAATTAAGTAACCAAGAGCACCATAGCCAATTCCTGAAATTTCATCATTAAGTTCTACTATTACAGTGGTTTTTCTATTATTTTCTAAATGATATCCATACAAAGATGTTTTACCACAAATAGCTGCAGCTAATGCACTAGGACCCCCTTCACGATTCGTTCTAGCACCAATCACAGAATTAGCATAACAAACTGCAGAAGATTCTGACCAAGCTACATGATCTTTAAATTTAGGAATATTTCCAACAAGATATGGAGTACAAGTACAAGTTTTAGAAATTCCAAGAGCACCATAAGCATCTACAATATCATTTTGTTTTAAAGCAAATTCAGCTGGAAAAGATAGTTTTTCCCAATTATCAAGATCAGTCCCTGCAGGATTTAAAGTAGAAGGAATTTTAGTTACAACTCTTTTAGCTATTATTTCTTTATCATTAGCTAAATCTTCAAGATATTCAAGACCAGCATCACCAATGGTTTTATAAGAAACTCCAGATATTTGAGCAGAACTAATATCCACAAGTTTTTCAGCCCCATAAATGTCGCCAAGTGCAACTATTATCTCCATACTCTTTCTTACAGTATCTCCATACTCACCTTGATACATCTTTTCTTCTTCTTTAGTTAAATACATCTTAATCCTCTTGATGTTAAATACATCTTAATCCTCTTGATAATTAGCTATTAACTAACTATTATTAATTTGATGTTCAATCATGTCATTTACAAGAATCAAAAAATTGTCCATTTCTTTATAAGGAATCATAGCTCCAGCAGCTATGTCATGACCACCACCTTGACCTCCAAAGCTCAGTGAACTATCGTGTAAAGCTTTTCCAAGGTCAACTCCTTTTTTTACTAAATTTCTTGTGGTTCTGCCAGAAACTTTAACATCCTTGTGCATTCTAGCCATTGAAAGAATAGGTTTATTATTGCTTAAAAGTTTTGAAGCTATTGCAACAGTTGAAATAGTACCCATTACACTTTTTAGTATTTTATCTTCACTGTAAATGTATTGGATAAACTCCATTTCATTGGAACCTTCTCTTTTTATCCATTCCATTCCTTTAATTAGCTGATCTCGATATTTTTTTTGAATTGTTAAAGCAGCATCAAGAGCTTGATCTCGCTCACCTAAAGCAATAGATAAAGCTAATCCAGTTTTTTTATTTTTTCCACATGCATCTAAAATATAAGAGTATTCTTCAAGGTCTCTTAAAACTTTATTTTCAGGAATAATACTATAAACATCCCCAAAAATATCTGGATTTAACTTAATAAGTTCATCTTTTAAAACATCTTTTTCTTCATTTTCAAGGTCAGTGAACTTGATTCCATAAGATAATCCCATTTTTTCTAAAAATCCCATAGATCCTTCTAAATCTCCAGTTAGTCCTGGAAGAGCTGGGGTTAAAGTATAAGCTATTGATTTGTATAATGGTTCACTTGATTTTGAAACTATCTTTAAGTCCTCATGAATTTCAAGATTTCCAAATTCTTTTCCATCTTCAAGAATTAGCTCATTTACACCAATAAATCCATCCTGACCTTGCATATCTCCAAATGCTCCAACAAGAGCTAAAGGAGCAAGGTATTTTTTATTTAGAGAATTGTTGGCTTTTTCGTTTTCTTTTCCTGATTCTCTAGTTTTTCCAGTTTGTCCTGATTCTTTAACTTCTCCTAATTCCCTAATAGTTAAATATGCAGTACCTGCACCACTAATTTCTCTACTTCCATCAATACCAAAAAGATGAGGATTTACATGAATTATATGATCTTTTGTTTCAACTTCAGCAGGTTGATGGTGATCTGCAATTACAAGATCTGACTTGAAATTATTTAGTAGTTTTAAACAAGCACTACCCATATCAGAAAAAATAAATAGCTTGTATTTTTCCAAAGATAATTGCTTAATATTTTCTGGTTTTAAACGAGTGAGAATGGTGGTATGAAATTGTCCACCTTCCTCTTTAATAGCATTAGCTAAAACACCAGCTGCTGAAAGTCCATCAGCATCGTTATGAGAAATTATTCTAATAACATTATCTTGTTTGATGTGATTAGCTATCACATCACAGCCTTCATTAGCCCTATTTAACAAGGAGCGCTGCTTGTTGTGGATCATATCTCCATCCTTCAGGCAATTCACCTTCATTTACATAATATCTAGCAAGGCGTCTGATTCTGGATTCTATGATAGTTAATCCTCTTTTAGTATGTAAATCTTTTGGATTATCTTTTAAGTGGTCTCTAATATTTACAGCTCTTTTAATCAAGTTCATAATATCTTCAGGATATTCTTGAGCTTGGTCATTTTTCTTTAAAATAGCTGTAATCTTTTCACCAGTAACTTCCTTTACACTAGGAATACCATATTGATCTCTTAAAGTAATTCCAATTTCACTTGGAGTTTTTCCTTCTTTGGTGAATTTTAATATTAAATCTTCAATTTCTTCATTTGAGTAATTAACCCATTCAATAGCCATAATAATACCTCTTATTTTATATTTATTTATAATTATAATTTATAATTTTAATTCATTAATTTAATTTATTAATTTAAATTAATTTTAATATTAGAACAAAAATGATATCTAGTATAGATTAATACAATATAATTTATAGATTATTTATTTCATTATTATCATATTATATAAAATTTATAATATATTATATAATAAATTCATTTAAATTAAAAAAATATATAAATAAACATATTACATTGAATATAATTTAATTTTAAATAAAGTATAATATAACAATAATTTATAATTATATGATTCAAATTATAATACTATAATTCAAAGTATAATACTATAATATAAAATAATTTATAATAT
>WRCI01000002.1 GCA_009784145.1 Methanobrevibacter sp. | reverse complement strand
TATAATCTCATCAACTTCCTCTAATGTTTTTTTAATCACTTGCATATGTCCATTGTGCACAGGTTGCATTCTTCCTATTAATAGTCCACGATTTTCTTTCATTGATATAGTATTGATTTTCATATTAATTAAATTTAGCTATATTTTTTATTTTTTTAATAATTTTTTTAATTTTTGTATTTTTTTAATAATTTTTTATATTTATATATTTTTATATTTTTATATTTTCTTTAGTATTATGATAATATTAAATAAATTAAAAAACAATATTTTTTTATAATTATAATATTATAGTAAAAACATAATATCAAAATATAATATATATTTAAAATGTAATTATAAAATTAAAATAAATAAAGTATATATCTAAAACTATAATCTAAAATTAATATTATAAAATAAACTACTATTATAAAATAAATTAATATTATAAAATAAACTACTATTATAAACTAAACTAAATTATAAAATAAAATAATAAAAACTAATGTGAGAAATAAAAAAAAGATTTAAATGAACACAATAATAATATACTTTTCAGGAAGTGGAAGTACTCGAATAGTAGCTAATACTCTTTCTGAAAATTTATCTACAGATTTAATTGAAATAAAAGATTTAAAAAGTCGAAAAGGTTTTTTAGGAAATGTCATTTCTGGGGTTGATGCTTTTAGAGAAAATAAAACAAGAATTTTCCCTGAAACTATTGATTTAGAAGATTATAATTTAATTTATTTTGGAACTCCTACTTGGGCAGGAAATCCTTCACCTGCAATAATAACATTAATTGATAAATGTGATTTACAAGGTAAAGACATAGTTTTATTTGCAACTATGAGTAATTCTGGAGGACAATCTGCCATTAAAAGAATGGAAGAAAAAGTTAAAAACAGAGGGGCACGAGTAGTAGAATCATTTACCCTCAGAACAAAAAATAAGAGTTATGCTGATTTAGAAGAAGATTGTATAAATATAGCTAAATTATTAGATTTAAATTTATTTAATCAAAATTAGTATATTTTGCAAGAAAAAATAAAAATATGATAAAAATATAATAAAAATAAGGTAAAAATATAATAAAAATAAGGTAAAATAAATAATAATGGTGCTTTAATGTTAGAATTAATGTTAGAAAAACTGATGAAACATTATAAGCTATTTATCATGATCCCACTAATAATAACTGGTTTATCTGGGTTGTTTATAGCTTTTAATGGAATAGATGAAGGAATAGATTTGAAAGGAGGTTCTATAGCTAGTTTAAAGTTAAAAGAACCGATTAATTCCTCAGATTTAGAAAATCTTCTGAAAGCTTCTTTTGATAGTCAAGGAGTAATAGTTAATGAAATTGATGTTGTAAGTAATAGAGGTACTGATGTAACTGTCCAAATAGGAACTGACTTAAATTCGACGGTATTTGAAAATGCCATAAGAAACAAAGGTACTATTGCAAGTTATAATTCTATTGGGCCTGTTTTAAGTGAAGAAGCTATGGGTCAAATTTACTGGGCTATAGGATTTGCATTTTTATTTATGTCAATAGCAGTATTTATCATATTTAGAGAGCCTGTTCCATCATTTGGAGTTATATTAGGCGCATTCTGTGATATGGTAATAGCTCTTGGAGGAATGTCCCTATTTAACATTCCATTAACCATAGCTTCAATTGGTGGATTGTTGATGTTGATTGCTTACAGTGTTGATACAGATCTTCTTCTCACAACTAGGCTTCTTAGAAGAAAAGAAGGAACAATTATAAGTAGAGCGCAAGATGCTATGAAAACTGGATTAACAATGTCTTTAACAGCTATTGCAGCAATGCTTGTTCTTTACATTGTAACAATATTTTTAATTCCAGAAGCATCAACTTTAAGTAATATTGCTGGAGTATTAACTATAGGATTAATTGCAGACATTCCTAAAACTTGGCTTATGAATCTTGGAATTCTTAGATGGTATATGGAGTGGAAAAAATGAAGAAAAGGCATATTAAAGAATTTGTAAAAGACAAACGAGTCATGTTACTAATCATATTAATAATGGTAAGTATCGCCAGTATTTCTGTTCTTGGAATTCAGCAAGGACTTGACTTGAAAGGAGGATCATTGATACAATTAAAACTTGAAGAACCTGTTGATACTGAAACAATGAATATTGTGACAAATGTTTTAGACAAACGTTTGAACCTTTTTGGAGTCCAGGATGTGAAAGTAAGACCTGGTGGAGATCAAAATGTAATAATAGAAATGGCAGGTGTTAGTCCTGAGGAAGTTGAAAGACTTATTGGATCTCCAGGTAAATTTGAAGCTAGAATTGGAAATGAAACTGCTCCAGTTGCACTTACTGGTGCAGATATTCAATCTGTTAGTATGTATGAAATAACAGACACACAATGGATGGTTCCATTCCAAGTTACACCTAGTGGAGCTCAAAAGTTTGCTGAAATGGCTAAAGGTCTAGGTGGAGAAAAAGTTTATATGTTTTTAGATGGTAACCTTATTGATAAAAACCCTCCACAACTTTCTGAGGAATTAGCTACTGGAAAACCTGCTGTTGAATTAAGTATTACTGGTGGGGGAGCAAATGTTGAAGAAGCACAAGAACAAGCCAACCAAGTTTATACTGTCTTAAAAACTGGATCATTACCAGTTCAAATTTCAATAACTGGAGCAAGTACTGTTTCTCCAGAATTAGGAGACCAATTCCTCAATGGAGCAGTAATTGCAGGATTACTTGCAATATTAGTTATTACTGGAATGATATTTATTAGATATAGAAAAGCTATTTTGGCATTGCCTATAGTAATAACATGTGTTTCAGAGGTAGTAATAGTTATGGGAATTGCTTCCATAATACAATGGAACATTGATTTAGCAGCTATTGCTGGATTGATTGCATCAGTAGGTACTGGAGTTGATGATCAAATCATTATTACTGATGAAGTTTTAGTTAAACAAGTCAGTGGTGAAAAAAACAAGAAACGTAGACTAACTAGAGTTAGAATGAGTGTTAAAAATGCATTATTCATTATACTTGCTTCAGCAGGTACTTTGATTGCAGCTATGTTACCACTTGCCTATGTTGGTTTTGCAAGAGGAGCTAGTGGTATTGGAACATTAGCTGGTTTTGCATTTACTACTATTATTGGTGTTTTAGTGGGTGTATTAATTACTAGACCCGCTTATGCAAAATTCGTAGAAGTATTTTTAAAGTAAAATAATAAAATAAGGATGTATCCTTAAATTTAGACTAAAATCTTACTTTAAATATTTCTATACTTTTTTATTTTTATAATTTATTCTTTTTTATTCTTATTCTATAACTATATACTTTTATTTTTATAATTTATTCTTTTTTATTCTTATTCTATAATTCTATATTTTTATTTTTAAGTTTTATACACTATTTTCATTATAATATTTTTTAGTTTATGCTTTTATTATTTTTTGATAAAAAAGTTAAAAAAATAATATTAAAAAATAAAGATAAAATAATATATAAATATATAAAATAATAATGAATAATAAGTGATTATAAAAAATAAAGATAAAATTAATACTTAAATAGAAAAAATATAAAATAAAAGAGTTAAAATAGTAAAATAAAAAGAATATACCAATAAAAAAAAAACAAAATTTAGTAATAAAAAAAACAAAAATTAAATTTAAAGATTAAATGGATTTATCTCAATAGTTTGATCGCCATCAAATAAATCACATTCATTGCTCTCTTTTAATGTGAGTAGCTGAATTAAATTTTCAACAGCAGCTTCAGATGAGTTATTTAATTTTTTATTATCTAATTCTTTTTTGAATCCTAATGACAATCTTTGCATTTGAATTCCAATTAAAACATTTATTAAATCCCCTGTTGATAATCCACTAACCACTAGGTCTTTTATTGTTTCAATTTGAGAATTATAAATCCCATTATCATTATCCTCAATATTCAATTTTAATAATTTTTCTATAATTTCTAATTCTTCTGTCAAATTAACACCTATTTAATAATTAATATCATTTAAAAATATAATCCCTTAATTAACTTTAATAATTTAATTTAAAATATAATTTTTAACAATTTAACTATAATAATTTATACTTAATAATTTAATTTAAAATATAATTTTCCAATATTGTTTTAAAAAAATTAGCTCTGTCTTTCAAGTACAAAATCTGCAATTAAAGAAAGTGCATATTTAGATTCAGAGTCTGGTAATATTTCAAGTAGCTTTTTAGCATCTTGTATTTTTTTAAGAGCAACATTATAAGCGTATTGAATAGAACCATATTTTTCAAAAATTGACAGTGCTTCATCAATATGTTCTTTACTACAATTACCACTTTCATTACCAATTTTAAGAATTTTTAAAAGTTTATTTTTGTCTTCATCATTTGCCTTAGATAATGCATTAACAACAATAATAGTCATTTTTCCTTCAGCAATATCACTACCAACTGGTTTTCCAATAGAATTTTCATCACTAACAAGGTCAAGGTAATCATCTTGAATTTGGAAAGCTAAACCAATAAGTCTACCATACTCATACATAGCAGAAGTTATTTCTTCATCTCCACCACCCATAATAGCTCCAGATTTAGTAGCTGCCGCTATTAAAGCTCCTGTTTTTTTAAAAATCATATCTAGATATTCTTCTTCTTTTACATCAAAATTGCCTTCAAAGCCCATATCTTGAGCTTGACCTTCACATATTTTAACACATGCATCAGCAACAACAGATAATGTTTTATTAACTCTCTCTAAACATTCTTCAGGATTAGGAGAATCAATTTCATCTTTAGAATTAATAATTGATTCATAAGCTTTGGAAAATAAAGTATCTCCTGCTAAAATAGCTACAGGTTCTCCCCATACTTTATGAACAGAAGGTTTTCCACGCCTCATATCATCTTTATCCATAATATCATCATGAATTAATGAAAAGGTGTGAATCAATTCTATTGCAACTGCTACTTTGATTGAACTTTCTATATTTCCTCCAACAGCTTCACTTACTAAAACTGTTAATGCGGGTCTTAACATTTTCCCACCAGCTTTAGTTAAATAAATTGATGCTTCTTGAAGATCATTTGGACTTATAGATGAAAGTGTACTTTCAATTTCATTATTAATATTTTGAGAATAAGATCCCAAAATTCTACCTACTTCTTCATTAACATTCGACATGAAAAATCACCTTAAATCAAAAATATTATAGTATATTTTTATTATATTTATTTTTTTTATTATAAATCATATTATTGTAAACATTATTATAAAATCTATCTATAAAATTATAAAAATTATTATAAATATTATTATAAAATCTATCTATAAAATTATAAAAATTATTATAAATATTATTATAAAATCTATCTATAAAACTATAAAGATTATAAAAGTTATTATAAATATTATTATAAAACTTATCTATAAAACTATAAAGATTATCTATAAAATTATAAAAATTATAAAAGTTATTATAGATATTATTATAAAATTATAAAACTTATCTATAAAACTATAAAATCTATTTATAAAGTTATAAAACTATAAAATTTATTATAAATATATCATAAATAATTTTAAATCGTAAAATATATTTAATTCTAAATTTAATCAAATAAGACTATAATTCACCCATTAAATACTTGTGCTTGACCATTTCTCAATATATGGACATTGTTTCCAATTCTATAGCCTTCTTCTTCAGCTAATTCACCATAAGCAGATAACATTTCTAATTCTCCATGGGCAGGAATTATATGCATTGGTTTAAGCATTCTTAAGAAATCTCTGTGATCTTCTCTTCCAGCATGCCCTGATACATGAGCATTAGAATAAATCCTAGCACCACTTGAGATTAATCTACTTTCCATTATATGTCTATTAGCTTTATTTGTAGGATTTGGGATAATTGGTGCTGAAATTACAACATTATCTCCGGGTCTTACATTAAAAGGAGTTCTTCCACTAGCTATTCTTGGAAGAAGCGCATCAGGTTCACCTTGATGCCCAGTTGTTACAAGTAAGAAATTTTCACGGTTGTCTTCTGCCATGTTCAATGCTTTTGAAACTGCTTTTGGACTTCCATAAACACTTGAATTTTCTGGCAAATCTAAAATTCCAAATTTTTGAGCTATTCCACAGTATCGTTCCATAGACCTTCCTAAAAATAAAATTTCTCTATCACTTGTTTTAGCTATATCTGCAATAGCTTGAAGTCTTTCAACATGAGATGAAAAAGTAGTAACAATCATTCCTTTTCTTTCTCTAAGAGGTTGTTTCATCAAATCTTCTAAAATTATTTTAGCAACTTTTTCAGAATAAGTTTTAACTTCATGAAACTCATTAGCCCTAGTTGTTTCAACAATTAAAGACAAAACTCCTTTTTTACCTAATTCTCTTAATCTATTGTAATCAGGTGGTGGAGATATTTTTTGATGGTTATCAAATTTAAAATCGTTTGCATAAACAACAACTCCTTCAGGAGTATGTAATGCTGGTAAAACTGCCTGTGGAATACTATGAGTAGATTGTACAAATTCAAGAGTTAAATCTTTTGATAATTGTAATTTTCCACCAGGATTTAAAGTTCTAAGTGGATTTGAAACAGAAAACTTCCTTTCACCTTTAATAGTTCGCTCAACAAGAGCTATAGTATATGGAGTAGCTATAATTGGAGCATCATATCTATGAGCTAACTTAGCTACTGCTCCTATGTGATCAAGATGTCCATGGGAAAAAACTATTGCTTTTACCTTTCCATCAACATCCTTCATTAATGTATCATCAGGAATAACTCCTCTTTCAATTAAATCCAAACTGTGCATCCTATCAATATCAGTATCCTCATGAATACTTATTCTATCTAAATGGATTCCCATATCAAATATAATTACTTCTTCACCTACTTTAACAGCAGTCATGTTTTTTCCAACTTCTTCATATCCACCAATTGCTATAACTTCTACAGTCAAATTATTTCCTCCTTGAATATATTTTTGTGTTAAAATCCCTTTCTTCTAACCAATCTTTAGTTTCGCCTTTAATTATTAAATTTGAATTTCTAAGTTCTTTCAAATTCTTAGCACCAACTAAAAACATAGCTATCTTCAAAGAATCATTAAATTTTTTAATAAAATTAATAAGTTCTGAATGACTAATAAATGCATTTTTTAATATAGGTAATGCTATCCCTACTGACTCTGCACCAAGTGCAATTGCTTTTGCAGCATCCAAACCACTTCGAATTCCTCCTGAAGAAACAATAGGAATATTGATTGAATTTGCTAATTCTACAGTACTAACTGCAGTAGGAATTCCCCAATCCCAAAATAATTCTCCAAGATATCTGTCTTCATCACGATAAGTTTCAACAGCAGCCCAGCTAGTTCCTCCAGCTCCTGCTAAATCAATAAAATCTACACCTACTTTTTCAAGAGATATAGCTTCTTTTGAAGCAATCCCAGTTCCTGTTTCTTTAACCATAATAGGAACTTCAATATTTTCACTAATATTTTGAATTCCCTCAAGATAACCAGTAGCATTAATATCTCCTTCTGGTTGAATAGATTCTTGAAGTGCATTTAAATGAATAGCTAAAATATCACTGCCAATCATATCTACTGCTTTTTGTGCAAATTCTATTGAATCTTCACTATTTCCAATTATTTGAGGAGCTCCAATATTTCCAATTAAAAGAGCATTAGGAGCATTTTCTCTTGCAATACTATAAGTTTCAATTAGACTAGAATCTTCAATAGCTGCTCTTTGGCTACCAAGACCAAGTCCAATTTTTTCTTTTTCTGCAACTTTTGCTAACTCTTTATTTATTCCTAAAGCTGATGGATGACCACCAGTAATAGCAGTTATTATTAATGGAGATTCCAATTTTTTACCAAAAGCATTTGTGGATATATCTATTTCTTCTTTATTTATTTCAGGTAATGCATTATGAATGAGTTCTATATCTTCAAACCCTGTTTTTTTATTCTTATATTGAACATCATAGTGTTTACATATTAAAAGATGTTCCAATTTTCTATCTGAAATCATTTTACTTTCCTTTTATACTTGTCCATGTCTAATATGATATCTTTATATTGATTTAAATTTAATATAATATTTTTATACTTGTTTATATTTATTTATATATGATATGATATTTTTATATTTGTTTATATTTAATATAATCTTTTCATTCTAATTTATATTTAATATACTATTTTTATATTTATTTATATATGATATACTATATTTATACTTGTTTATATTTAATATCATTCTATTATATCTATTTATATTTGTATAATATTATAATAATATGGTATATAATAATACAATAAAATATAATTATATAATATATGGATAATAATAATTAATAAATAATTATTTTCTAATTATAGTAGCTTTAACTTCTTTATTATTTAAAGCATTGAATATAGCTCCATGTTCATTGGCATTTATAATCTTTGATTCAATTCCGAGTTCAGCTAATTCTAAAAGTTCTTTAATTTTTCCAATCATTCCACCAGTAACATCTATATTAGTTGTAGAATCAAATTCTTCAATTTCTTCTAAAGAACTAAGTTTTTCAATATGTTTAGCATCCTTATATTTTTTAGGATTTTTTGTAAAAACTCCCTCAACATCAGTTCCCAATATAACCTTTTTTGAAGCATTAATCTTTTTGGAACTAGTAAATTTATTGATATTAATATTTTTAGCAATATATTGGAGAATCTGATCACCTGATAAAACAGCTACTTTAAGTTTACTGTCAAGAACAACATCTCCATAAAACACTGGAATAAACCCTTTTTTTAAATATTTTTCTAATAATTCTAAATTAAAAGAATTTATTCTTTTATTTTTAGTAGTTATGAATGAAGAAGCTTGCATAGAAACACAAGGGATTCCTTCATTTATTAAAGCATCACAAATAATTGTATTTAATTTTTTAACAGAATTTTGAGTTTTTGAAAATCCAATTCTTTTTTTAGGATATTCTTCTTCTGTAAAAGGTTCACCAATTTTATATTTCTTTGCTGGAGGATGTCCATAAGAACCAGCTCCATGAATAATAATTAAAGAATTAATTAAATCAGAAGATTCAGATTTATTTAAATCTTGATTTGATGTAAAATTTAAAATATCAATAGCATCTTTAATTTCTTTAGCAATTCTATTTAAATTAGTATAATTAACTTCAGATTCATTTGAATCTTTATTAGTTAAAATACTTCCACCTAATTTTAAAATTATCATCGAAACACCAAATATATAAAAGAATTTACTATTAAAAACTTATAATTACTATAAAAATACTTAATTATTACTAAAAACACCTACTTATTATTAAAAACTTATAATTACTATAAAAATACTTAATTATTACTAAAAACACCTACTTATTATTAAAATATTTAATTGTTATTTAACAAAAACTCCTTCTTTTGAAAAATTAACTTTTATTGCATGATCATGATAATTAATAGCTTTAAATACTCTATCTTGAGTATTAGGACAGCATGCTATTATACTTCCTCCACCACCAGCTCCAGTAATCTTTGAACCAGTAGCTCCAGCTTTTCTTGCTAAATAAACCATTCGGGAAAGTTCATTAGTGTTTACACCAAGAGAATCTAAAAGTCCTTGATTAATGTTCATTAAAGCTCCTATTTTATATTCTTCTTTATTAACTATAGCTAATTTAGCTTCTTCTGTTATTTGACCCATTGCTTCTATAATAGGATTTACAATATCAGGATATTTTGTTTTTAATGCCTTTACAGACTTGACCATTCTACCAGTATTGCCTCTTTTAGAAGTATAGCCAATAACAAATGAAGATTTAAGATTTGTATTAAATTTAGCTATTTTTTTATCTCTTGAAAGATATATTAATCCACCATAAGTACTTACTCTTGTATCTAATGGACTTGCGATACCTTGAACACTTGATTCAATTTCGTGAGCTTTTTTAGCTAATAAACTCCGATTAAATTCTTTTTTTTGATATTTGAAAAGAGCTGCAAGAGTAGCTACTGTAACAGCAGCAGACGAACCTAAACCAGAACCTATTGGAATATCTAAAGATAAATCAATTTCAATAGGACTATGATCGTGAAACTTTGATAAAATTTCCAATATATAATTAATTATTCCAGGTCTACCTTTTTTTAATGTGTATTTTTTAGTTCTTGTATTTAATTCAGCTTCAAAACCTAAATCATCAGATTTGAAAATAGAAACTCCTTTATCAGATTCTTTTAATTTAATAGTTGCTCTTTTATTTACAGCACCTGCAATAGCAGGTTCTCCATAAACAACTGCATGTTCCCCAAATAATATAGTTTTACCTGGAGCTGAAGCTATAATTTCCATTTTTACACAACGAATTTAATAATGATAATAATAATAATATAAAATCAAATATAACTAAACAATACCTTATAGCAATATTTTTTTACTAAAAATATCATTCAAATATAGCTGAACAATATCCTACTACAGAACTCAAATCTCCAGAAACATCTCCACTTGTAGCATATTTCAAAATTTTTCCTTTTTTTGAACCTAAGTCTCTAGATGCTTTAATAGTGGCAGTAGTTGGTCCATAACCACACATACTAATATTATTATTTTCAACAGCATCTACAAGAGCAAATTCATCCATATTCTCAATTGCATCTAATATCAATACATCTTTCTTTTGAGCTGAGTCTTTATCCTCATAATGAGTTAAATCTGTACTAGCAATAATTGAAATAGATTTATTTAGTTCTTTTGAAGTCTTACAAATAGCATCTGCAACTTCATATGCACTTTCCATATCTTGCATCCACATTACTATTGGGATTATTTTAAAATCATCTGAAAAATATTGTAAAAATGGTAAGTGAACTTCACAACTGTGTTCATTAGTATGGGCGGAAGTATCTGAATCTATTGATTCAGAATTTATAACCATTTTTTTTGCAAATTCTTCATCGATATTGACTTTTCCAAGAGGAGTTTCCCAAACACCTTCAGTAAAAACTGATATCCCTGTGCCTAAACCTGTGTGATTAGGGCATAAAATAATGAATATTTCAGGAAAACCATTTTGAACTATTTCATAGTAAGCATGTGCTGCTACAGACCCTGAATAAGCATATCCTGCATGAGGAACAACCGCTCCATAAATTCTATTTTTTTCATACTTTCCAAGTTTTGGAATTTTTCCAGGACCAAGTTTATTCTCGAAACAATGCTCAATATCTCTTTTTAATTTATCTGGATTAGAATCATAAAATAATCCAGCAACAGCTGGTTTTCTTATCATAATATACTATATGTTTTTTATGATTTAATAAATTTATTTAATATTATAAAATTATACTAAATACTTATTATAACTCTATATTAATTATTAAATCTATCTTTACAAGACATTATTACTATATAAGTTTAATTAGAACTTAAGCTCAAAATCACTAGGTTCCATATCAAGGCTTTCTTCTTCCCCAATAATTTCTTTCTCTCTTAAAATTTGTCTTGCTAATAACCAGTAAACTAAAGCAATAGCTTTTCTTCCTTTGTTATTTACAGGAATAGCCAAATCAACAGTACTAAGTAAGTTTTCAGTATCACATAAAGCAACTAAAGGAACACCAATTTGTTTAGATTCTATTATAGCTTGAGAATCAGACCTTGGATCTGTTACAACAATTACCTTAGGTTCTATGAATTTTGCATAATTAGGATTAGTTAATGTTCCTGGAATAAATCTTCCAGGGAGAGATTTAGCTCCAACAACTTCTCCAAATTTCTTAACTGGGGCTTGACCATATTGTCTTGTAGCTACTACAAGAATATCTTCTGGGTCATATTTAGCTAAAAATTTAGCTACAGAAATAATTCTGTCATTAGTTTTACTAATATCTAATACATATAAACCATCGGATCTTATACGAAATATATATTTTTCCATATCACTAGTTTTTTGCTGAGTTCCTATATGTAACCCTGCTGCTAAGTATTCTTCCAATGGTATTAAAAGTTCTGACAATTTATCACCTTTATTAAATTAAAATATAACATTTTTAAATATTTTACTAAATAATATTTTTAAATATTTTACTAAATAATATCTTTAAATATTTTACTAAATAATATCTTTAAATATTTTACTAAATAATATCTTTAAATACTTTATTAAAATAAAATATAACTTATCTAATCATCCTCAACATTTACACATTCTTGAGGACAAACATCCATACAGACTTCACATAAGCTACATTCTTCTGTATTTTGAATAACTATTTTATCTCCTTCAAGGACTAAAACTTCCATAGGGCATACGTCCGCACATTCTCCACAGTCTCCACCTTCACATTTATCATAATCAACAGTTACTTTTACCATAATATCACCTTAAATATTTTATATATTAATTTCATCAATTTAATGATTAATTTAATTTCATTTTAAAATTTAACAAATAATAGATTATAATTTAACATTATTACAATTAATAAATTGTATAATCTAAATTTATAATAATTATAAATAATTTAATAATTTAATTTATTTATCTAATTTTGCCATTACAGGATTAGATAATTCTTCTTCAATACGAACTAATTCATTTAATTTAGCTATTCTTTCTCCACCTAAAGCACCTGTCTTTATTAAAGGTGCACCATATGCCACAGCTAAGTGAGCTATAGTTTCATCAGTAGTTTCACCAGATCTATGTGAAACAACAGGAGCTATATTATTTTCTTTAGCTAATTTAACAGTTGCATAAGTCTCAGATAAAGATCCTATTTGATTAGGTTTAATGATTATTGCATTAGCTGAATTCATTTCAATTCCATAAGACAATATTTCTTTATTTGTAACAAATAAATCATCACCACAAATAAGACATCTATCACCAACAAGAGAGTTTAACTGTGAAAATCCTTCAAAGTCAGATTCATCAAATGGGTCTTCAACATAAATCATATTATAAGTTTCAATTATGTCTTTGACAAATTCAATTTGATCTCCTATATCTCGTGATATATTATCTTGAGAATAAACATATTTTTCTTCATCATTATTCCAAAATTCAGAAGCTGCCATATCAAGAGCAGGTCTAATAGCTATTCCAGTTTCATCTCCAACTTCTTCACAAGCTTGAGCTTGAATTTCTAATGCTACATCATTAGTTATATTAGGAACCCATCCTCCTTCATCTCCTTTTCCACCAGTGAAAAGAGAATCTTTAGCTTGGATAAGTTCTTTTAATTTTTTATGAACTGTGGAATTTGCAAAAATGGCATCAGTAATATTTTTTGCACCAACAGGAACAACAAGAAACTCTTGAATATCTGGAGCATGAATACCTGCATGAGCCCCACCATTCATCATATTACCAAGAGGATAAGGAATTTCACTAACCATATTTCCTCCAAGATATTTATATAAAGGTAAATTATATGATGATGCTGCTGCTTTAGCTACTGCCATAGATACTGCTACAGTAGTATTTCCACCAATAGATGCATAATTATCAGTTCCATCAATTTCTTTTAAAACAAAATCTATATCAGCAATATCTTCAGCATCCATTCCAATAAGTTCAGATGAAATTAAATCTTCAACTTCACTAATAATTTTATCTACTCCGCCTTCTGGAAAAGCAACAACTTCACGAGACCCAGTACTTGCACCACTTGGAGCTGCAGCCCGTCCAAAACCATTCCAAGTAATAATATCAACTTCTACAGTAGGATTTCCCCTACTATCTAAAATTTTTCTAACACGAACATCTTCTATAACACTGTCCAAAAAAACACCCCTAGGGATTTATTTTAAATCAAAACAGATTTTATTAATCAATTAATCCAAATAATAGTAATAATAATAACAACAACAATCAATTAACTTATAACCTTATTAATCAATTAACTTGAATAATAACCTTATTACATTAACAAATTATATAAAATCATATCTACTTTGATAATATTTCCATATTATCAAAAATACCCTCTATATCTTAATTAAAAGATATTCAAATTAATAAAAATTTATTGTCATGATATAACTATCTAATTCATATATTATTCATATCCAAATAGTATATAATATTATATAATATTAAAGCATTATTATAATAAATACAATTAATACTGTTAATAATATGAATATATAGATAAAGATATTAATAGTTGATATTACAATAAACTTTGTCTTTAATTCTAACCATATGTCTATAATGAGATATAAAAATCTTATAAAAAATAGAGGTTGATTTATAGATTAATATGATTTAATTAATACATTATTTAATTTTAATCAATAATATAATTATCTTACTTTTTTATCATTATAATTTTTTTAATATATTTGCTATTAATTAGCTTTATTTTTTTAATTCTCTTTTTTTAACATTCAATGGTAAAACATTATTTTCAAGTTCTAATAAAGCTATATCTATTGGATCAATAGAATCTCCTATTTTTACTAATGGTTTTGCACCCATAGAAAGTTGAAGAGCCCTTGCTCCAAGAATTCTAGCTTTTTCGAATCTTGTTAATTTACTTGTAGTCATTTTATATCCTCATTAATTATTCCCATGTTTCAACATGAGTAATTAACATTCTCCTACAACAGTATCTTTTAATACCCATATCATCCAAAATAACTTTTGAATTTTCTCCATCAGCCATTCTATTATTATATTCATCAAAGTAAGCAGAAATTGGTTTTCCACAACTTATACATCGTATAGGAATCATATTAAATCATCGTTCCTTCTTATTAATATTATAATTTATTATTATAATTATTATTTTATAATATAATTAAATATGAATTTAAATTATAAAATTTCAAATTATACTAAATATCATAAAAAATTATATAAATTATTTTATAAATATGTTTTGATAATTTTTATATAATTAAATATTTTTATATAATTAAATAATTTCTATAAATTAAATAATTAAAAAAACAGGGATTTATAAAAAAATAAATAATCTAATAACTTACCTGTAACTTTTCTGTTTACGAGCTCTTGCTCCAGGACCACCATATTTTTTAGGTTCTGAACGTCTTGGATCTCCAACTAACATTGTTCTATCATATTGAACATATTTGTCTTTGAGATTCATATCATTAGTCCATTGTACTAATCCTTTTGCAATTACCATACGAGCAGCTTCTGCTTGACCCATAACTCCACCACCAACAACTTTAACATTGATATCAACATCATTAACAATGTCTCCTGCTAAAGTTAATGGTTCAGTTAATTTTAATCTAGCGAGTTCTGGAGAGTATAATTCAATTGGGCGTTTGTTTATTCTAACCCTACCATTACCTTCTTGAACAGTACCTCTAGCAATAGCTGTTTTACGCTTTCCACTTGTATGAACAACTTTTTTCATTAACACACATCCATAATAAACTTGAACTATTTTAAGAATAATTAAGTGATATTTAAATTATAATTTATTAATTAATAATTAAAATCACAAATTATAAAACTTAAAATTTAGCTCCTAAAAGTTTTGAAATTTCACCTAATTCAATTCCTTTTTTAATATCATTGTATTCTGCATCAGGAAGTGTAGATGCTTCGGCTTTTTTAAACTCTTTTGGAACACCAACATAAGCTTTTAAACCTTTAAATGCAACTCTTCCTTTAGATTTTTTAATAGGTAACATTCCTCTTACAGTTCTTCTAAATATTTCTTCAGGTCTTCTTGGGTATTTTGGTCCCATATCCCTTGGATTAGAAATACTTGCTCTGTCGAGTCTTTGTTTGTACTTAGCATAAGCCCAATCTTTGGAACCAGTAAGCATTATTTTCTCAGAATTGAGAACAACAATTTCTTCACCTTCAAGAAGTTTTTTACTTGTTAAACTAGCAAGTCTTCCTAAAATATGTCCTTCTCCATTAATAATCATCATAACACCTTTTAAATAATTGTAACTAAAGATTTTATTTTAAACTATTCTACAATCTTTATATTATTACCTTTAGGATTTTTTTCCATGATTTCACTGATAGAAATACATTCTCCACCAGATTTTTCAACTTTTTCTTGAGCTACTTTGGAAAAATTTAAAGCTGCAATACTAACTTTATGGTCAAGTTGACCATTAGCTAAAACTTTACCAGGAACAATTACAATTTGTTCTTCTTTCGAAACTCTGTTAATATCTGATAAGTTAACTTCAGCTTGTCTCCTCGCTGACCTTTCTAGACGTTTTGCAATATCTTTCCAAATAGCTACCTCTTCATTATATGATTTATCTTTAAGACTTTTTATAAGCTCAATGAGGTTAGGATTTGTTTTTATAACTCTTTTAGCCATTTGTTTTCACCCCTATTTCTTTTTCCTTCTCTAAGTATTATTTACTAAATTCAATAATCTTGTCTGCTTTATCAGATAAAACATCACAAGCTTTTAATAAAACCTCTTCAGGAGGCATTGATCCATCAGTTTCTATAGTAAATATGAAAATATTTTTTTCATACCCAATGTCGATATAGTCATTTTCATCTGCTCTCATACAAGTTTTACACATTGAACAGTTTTCTATATCTAAAATTTTTAACTTTTTAGAACGTCTATCAGATTTTAAAATATTTCTTGGACAAACATCTGCTAAGTCATAATTTACTTCTGCATCTTCATTAAAAGTTATTTTTGGGTATTGTTTATATGCACAAACTGTAGTAGGCATCCATTTAGCATGGTTTTCACCTATTCCAATTTTTGCTACTGCTTCTAAATCAACATTTTCATCTTCTTTGAGTTTTAAGAGAGGTATTGTGTCATAAACTGGTATTATTGTTGAGTCAGTTGAAGCTAAATCCTTAGAATAAACAATTCCAGGACCCGTTTTTTTCAAAGTAAGAGAAACACTACATTTAGGACAATATTCTTCACAATCACATTCTTCCGCCATTACCATTCCTTCAATAGCTTTTGCATTTGAAATCAGAGGAGTTAGACCCAATCTATGAGCTAATACCTCATTAAACATTGCAGAATCATTTATAATAACATTAACATCTTCAACAGCTATTTTAGGAACTTCCATCATAGCAATTCTACGAATAGCATTGATAAAAGGTACTTCTGCATTGTGGACAATGAAAACAATTTCATTTTCATCTTTACTTTTAACTTCAATCTCCATAATATACCCTTCTTAGACTCTTCTTCCTCTTTTACCACCAGGTCGTCCAGTACCATCATGAGGAATTGGAGTAATATCTTCAATTTTACCAATCCTAATGCCAGCCCTTGCTAAAGCACGAATAGTAGCTTGTGCACCAGGACCTGGACTTCTTGGACCATTTCCACCAGGCGCTCTAACTTTTATATGTAAACCAACAAATCCTTTCTCTTTAGCATCATCAGCTGCGCGAGTAGCTGCTTCCATAGCTGCAAAAGGAGATGCTTCTTGCCTATCAGCACGAACAACTTTTCCACCAGACCACTGACAAATAGTTTCAGCACCAGTAATATCAGTTACTGTAATGATAGTATTGTTAAATGATGAATAAATATTAGCTATTCCCCATTTTTCATCTTTTGCCATAATTACACCATTTTATTAATTATCTGTATTTTTATTTTCTGTATTTTTTGTATTCTTTACAGAATCAGAATTATTATCACCAGATGCATCAACAGGAGCTTTTTTAAAAGGTTTTCTAGATTTATCTGCATTTCTAGATTTATTTCCATATCTAGATTTACCTGCATTTCTAGATTTCCTACCAGATTTAGATTTTTCTGATTTTTTACCAGAAGCTTCCTGATCTTTGGCACGGCTAGCCTTTTGAACATTAAATTCCTGAATCTGTTTAGCTATTGCAGGACTATAATAATCTATTAAATCTTCTTCTCCTCTTTTGACAGCATAACTTGGAGAATCTATTTTTTTACCGTTTAAAGCTATGTGTCCATGTACAACAAACATTCTTGCTTCTTTAGCTGTTCTAGCAAGTCCTTTTTGATGAACCATAGTTTGTAATCTTCTTCTTAAAACATTTTCAACAGTTAAGTTAAGAATGTCTTCTAATTGAGCATTTTCTGCAAGTATTCCTTGTCTTGTTAAATGTCCAATTAATTCATTTCTCTCTTCCTCTACTTGATCTTGAGAGAATCCTAGTAAGTATCTTGCTTCCCTACTGTATTTTCTAACTAATGTATCAGCTTTCCAAATTTCTTTTTTATTTTTCAAACCGTATTTAACCATTAATTTATTTTCTGACTTGATTCTTTCAGCATTCCAAGGATGAGGTGGAGTATCATACTTTTTTCTTGCTTTTCTTGGATGTCCCATAATATAATCTCCTTAAATTTGATAATTTTAGCATTTTATATATTCTAATAATATTCCATAATTATTTTATAATATCTTTAATATTCAATAAACATGTTATATTCAGTTAAATCTGTTATATTCAATTAAATCTGTTATATTCAATTAAATCTGTTATATTCAATAAATTTGCTATATTCAACAAATATATCAATTAATATCCAATAAACATGTAAATTAACATTCAATAAATATTATTCAAAATAAGTTCAAAGAAAACCATTATAACTAAATTATCCTCTTCTTCTTCTTACACCAACAGATGAACCTTTTCTAAAGGTAGATTTAGTTCTTTGACCCCTTACAGGTAAACCAACTTCATGTCTTCTGCCTTTATAACTTCTGGTCTTTTTCATTCTGTTTAAATCATCTCTTAATGTCATATCAAGATCAGATTCAATTAAATGACCGGTTTCACCAGTAGAATAGTCACGTTGTCTGTTTAACATCCACACAGGAATGTCATATTTTTGAGGATCTTTCAAAGCTTCTTCGATTTTTAAGACATCTTCATCTGAGATATATCCAATCTTTTGATTTAAATCAAATCCCATAGCTATAGCAAGAGATCTTGATAAGGACAATCCCACACCTTTAATATCAGTTAAAGCATGCTCGATAGTTTTTTTACCATCTACATCCTTTCTGGAAATACGCACCAAGTGCTTAAAGTCGTCTTCCATTAAATAACCTCCGATTATTAGAGCGAATCCACGAGACGTAAAAATCTGGATTCGAATGTTTTGATGTATAAATATTTTATTGATATACAACAAAACACAGTTTTTTCAACAATTTAAACTTAGTTAATATTAAAAAAATATTAAAATTATTTATTATAATTAACAATACTATTCTATTATAATTAAAAGTACTATAATATAATAATATATATTATAATAATATTCTTAAAAATATCTAATTCTATATATTAATAAATAGTTTATATTCTAT
Source organism: Methanobrevibacter sp. (assembly GCA_009784145.1). Lineage (GTDB taxonomy): Archaea > Methanobacteriota > Methanobacteria > Methanobacteriales > Methanobacteriaceae > Methanobinarius. The sequence continues at coordinate 7,957 of WRCI01000002.1, read as the reverse complement.
ACATTAATTTAATATAAATTATAATAATATTCTTAAAAATATCTAATTTAATATTTAATTTAATATAATTAAAAAATATTTAATATAAATATTAAGTTCTAAGAGTTCAATATATTAGTAATAGGGACAATTGATACAAATAACAAAATCAACTCAATTTAAAGAAAAATTGAAGATTTAAAGTCATTTACTAATTGTTTAATATACCAATAAACGCCGAGACTGGGATTTGAACCCAGGAGGGGAGATCCCCACAAGATTTCCAGTCTTGCGCCTTACCAGGCTAGACTATCTCGGCAAAGATAATATAGCAATTGAAACATAACTCTTACAGTAAAAAACATATCTATAAAAGAAAAAAGCTTCAAATATATTATTTTAACTGTTAAAATTAAATACAAACAATTATAACTAAAATTTAATGGTTTAACAGTCTAATTAACCCCAACATAATTCAAATAAGAAAAATATTTACATTTTCATAAGCATTCTTTAGAGAATGAATCCATATAATTGAGGATAACACAATATTTTATTTTCAAACTATATATAGTTTATGGTGAAAAATTCTTTAATAAAAATTTAGCTAAAAATCAATACAAATTTACTGAAAATTATAATCTTAATATAAAGATTATTAATGTTAAATCATAAAATTGACAAAGTTAAGTAAAAAGAACAATCCCATATATATGTAATGGAGTAAATTCTGTGAAAAAAGTTCAGACCTTATAAATTTTCAGAGAAAATAACAAAAACATAACTATTGTAAAAAAATACTAATTGAAATTTATAAGGTAAATTCTGAAATGTATTAATATATTTACAAAGGAATATATAAATGTTTTGTTAAAATTAAGCAGGAAAAATAGCTAAAATAAAAATAACACATTTAACTTTATTTACAGCTAAAATAAAAATTATATTATTGAGGGTCGGACAAAAATAGCTTTTTTCAAAAAAAAGTTTCTTCTTTTGCTAAACAAAGGATTTTCCTAAGGTTTTGACAAACTGATATAGAATTTTGTCCGACCCTCTTATTACTAAAAAAAATTATATATAATAAAAAAATTTTTATAAGTAAAAAATTTAAGAATACAAAAAACTTAAAAATACAAAAAAATTTAAGAACACAAAAAATATTACATTGATCTTAGGAAAAAAATAAAATAAATATAAAAAAATATGTGAAATTAAATAGTGCAACTTCAATAGGAACTATTGACGATTGATTATATTAACTACACATTAACCATGAATATTTATTTTTTATAATAAACTATAGCATAATGAGGTCTATAATTATTTTTTGGTTTATAATAAACACTGTTTTTGTTAAAAGTTTTTGTAGAGTAATATGTTTTACCTTTTACTGTTTTTTTAAATTTAATTTTTATTTTAGTTATTTTATATTGTTTAGCTGGATAAGATTCTCTAAATCCCACCAAAACACTATTTGGTTCGCCTTGAGAAGTTACTTTAGGATGAGTGTACAATCCCTCAATTATATTTGCTTTATTTAATTTTTTAACAAAAACATCGAATTTGTTCTTTTCATATTGTTTAAAATAAAGTTTATCTGTCTTATGTGTTTTAGCAGCTGCGCTAGCTGGTTCTAAAGCAAATCCTGCAACAGCAACAAATAGTATTGCTAATATTATTATTTTCTTTTTGTTCATTTTACAAATCTCCTATTAATATATTATATTGATTACTAAATTCAATACTTATTAGCTAGTAAATCTTTTTAAGTTTTAAGTAAATTCCCCTTTTTATTATAAGGTTTAACTGTCTAATTTTTTTAACCTAATTTTTTAGCTTAACCTTTAACTTTAAAATATTCATCAAAATAAAAAAAAACTTAAAAAACTAAGTATATTATTTCCACATCATAGGATAAATACCTGTTTTCATAAATACTTTTTTTGTATCAAAGATTATTCCAGATGTAGAACTTAATATTTCCTCAGTAGCTAAAAGAGATTTAGCTGAAGCCACTAATTCTCCTTTAAGAGTGAAAATAGCTACATCAATGTCCTTTTCAATATTATCTGAAATTGCAATAATGCCTCCTGCAGCTAAATTAGCACCGTGACAAATTGCATCAACTGCAGAATCCTTAATAATCACTTTTGGTAAGTAATCAGCAGCTCTTTCCATTGGTAAAATATATTTTCTTAAATATTCTTCATTATTTTCTTCCTTCCAATAATAAAAAGCGTCAGTAAGATCTTGTAAAGTTATTAAATCTTTTTCTTCTGTAAATGAACTTGCTTTAGTTCGTCGAAGTTCTGCCATGTGAGCACCAACACCTAAAGCTTCTCCAATATCATGACAATAAGTTCTTACATAAGTTCCAGCTTCACAATTGATTCTAAATAATACATCACGATTATCAATTTCAAGAATATTTGAATGATAAATATTTCTAACTCTTAATTCTCTTTTAACAGCAGATTTTACTGGAGGAGTTTGATAAATTTTGCCTTGAAACTCATTGATAATTGAAATTATTTTCTCCTCATCTACATCTTTATGTAAAGTCATTAAACAAACATACTCTTTAGGTGCAGAAATAAGAAGTTGAATAACACGAGTTGCAGAATCAATACCAATAGGTAAGACTCCTGTAACTTTAGGATCTAATGTTCCACCATGTCCAGTTTTTTCTACATTTAAAATTCGCCTAACCCAAGAATCAATTTCATGAGAAGTTGGACCTGAAGGTTTATCTAAATTAATAACACCTTGAGATATGTATTCTTCAATATGTCTATTTTGAGGTTCGAAACCATATTTAGGATTTGTGGTAGCTTCAGATTTGAACATTAATTTTTCCATATATTATACCTCAAGTTATACTAAATTAGAATTGAATTATTTAATAAAATTTAAATCATATATAATAAGTTTACAAACTATTGTTAATTAGTTAATAATAAACAATAATATAATATTTATTATTATGATTAATAAACATTCTGATATAAATACACTCTTAATTCAAATTAAAAATTATTAATATCTTAAATAAAATGATTTTGATTAATTATTTATAAAAAGCTAATAAATTAAATTATATTATAGAAAAATATTAAATTAAATAAAAAAGATATTGAAATATAAAAAAAATATTATAATAAAAAATGATATTATAATAAAAAAGATATTAAAAAATAGAAAAATATTGAAATATAAAAAACATTATGATAAAAAAAATATTAAAAAACAAAAAAATATTAATTTAGAATTATAAATATACTCTATTAAGAATTATAAAGATTCTAAATCTTTTTTAATAGTTTCTACATCATCAGAAACTTCTAAAGTTTCTTCAAGAGGTTCTAAATGATTTATATTACATCTTCTATTTTTAACAGAAGCTCCAACAACTTCTACAAAATTTTCATCAATAATCTCTACAATTACGCATTTTTCTCCAGCTTCTCTTCCAGCTGTTTTAACACAAACTCTTCCTACTTCTATGGATGCCATTATATCACCTTAAATTTAATTATTTTAATTGTTTAAATTATTTATTAATTTATTATTTTAATTAATTTACATAATTTAATTGTTTAATTATTTTAATTTTAATTATTTTAATTATTTAATTTTAATTATTTCATAGTTTTAATGATTTATTTATCAATATATTTATTACTTATCTTTAATCTTTAAGACTTAAAGTATCTAAAGAAGTTAATACTATTTTTGAAATACTATCTGGATTAAAACTATCAGTATTTAATATTAAATCATAGATATCAAAATTGTTAATATCTATATTATGAATATCTAAATATCTTAAAACTTCACTTTCTTCACGAATTTTAGTTTCTTTCATAGCTAAATCTAATGATTTAGATTCACGATTACGAACTCTTTCTGCCCTAATAGCTAATGGAGCTAGTAACCATACTCTAAAATCAGCATTTATAAAATGGGCAGAAAGTCTTCCTTCAACAATAAGATCTTTAGATTTATTAGCTATATCCGCTTGTCTTTTGTCAAGTTCAATATCGATAGCTGTATTATCTTCAGCATATTTGCTGAATTCAAGAAGAGACATTCCATGTTCTTCTGCCATATCACGAAAAATATTACCTGCAGATAGAAATGGAATATTTAATTCCTTAGACAATATTTCAGCAGCAGTAGTTGTTCCACTACCTGCTAAGCCACCGATTGTTATAATCATTATGACCTTGCCTCTGATTTAAAATGCTTACGAGCACATTTAGAGCATAAATAACCTCCAAATGGGCGATTAGGTCTTTTTTTAGTTTTAGATAATTTATTAATTTGATAGGATCTTCCTCTTGGAACTCCATGTAAAATTGCACCACATTCAGCACAAACATGCTTACTTGGTTTTTTCTTTTTATACCTTAAGACATTTTGTCCACCAGGTGTTTTCTTATGAACTCTTTTATATGATCTAGATCTGTATCTTAATTCAGGCATTTTTTTCACCTAATAATATTTATTAAATTAATTTAGATTAATTTTATCTAATTAATTTTTTTAATTTATCTAATTAATTTTCTTTAATTTATTTAATTTTCAAATTAATTTACATTAATTCTTAATTTATTGAATTTTAATATATTATTTAATATATTTTCATGATTAATTAATAGCGAGTAAATCATGAGAGGTTATAAAATTAATAATCTATAAATAAATATAGATTAAAAATCATGAGATTGATAATAAGTTAATTATATATAATTAATTTTTATAAAAATTATATAATTAATTTATAAAAATTTCTAACTTATAAAAATTTAAAAATTTTATAAAGGTTTTAAATCAATTAAAATCCTGATTTAAAACCCATGAACTTCCTAAGTATTTGAGTCATTGCAAAAGTACACATTATATACCATCCTAACCACCCTGCAGTAAATGGTAATGAAGAAGAACCTCCTCCATAAAACATTCCAAAAATAGCCTGCCAAAGAGGAACTAATAGTACATAGTAAACAAATTGTGGAAGTTGGATTACAATTGAGTTAATAGGATTATCTGGTTGAGCCATCCACCAAAACATGAGCATGATTGGAACAAAAGTTACTATCAATGGTTTAAAAGAATTCATCATCATAGAACTTTGTTTTGCCATGACTTGTTGTTGCATAGCTTGAGCTTTAGCTAATTTTTTAGCATCTCCATTCGTTTGAGCTTCCTTCATCATTTTTTGGAATTCCTTCATTTCATTTCTTGAAGCTTCCATTTCATCTTGATCAACTAATAGCTTATTAGCTAAAGTAGTAATAAAAGCAATTATAGTTGCTATTAAAAAAACTGTGAGAATCGGAAAGCCATTCGGCATTGGATCTAAAGCAAAAATTGGTGCGAAAATCCAATTCAATCCATCGAAAATTATTTCAAAAGCCATTATATTTCTCCATTTTAATCCTAAATATTTATTATAAATTTAATATAGTTATTTATATTCTAATTCTTTATTAATAATCTTAATTCTTTATTAAAAACCTTAATTCTTTATTAATAATATTAATTCTTTATTAAAAACCTTAATTCTTTATTAATAATCTTAATTTTGAATTATTTTAACACTTCAATCATTTGATTAACAATAACATCAAGCTGGTTATTATGATTTTCTAAAATTTTAACTGTAGCTCCAGTTATTGTAGCATAAGCCATAGATGCTGCACGATTCATTTCTTGATGTAATTTAATATCATTATACATTTCATTATCTCTATCTCTAGTTTCATCAGATGCTCTTCTCATCATGATTTCATCAGGATATGCTTCAACTAAAATAAAAGTGTCTGGTTTTAATTCTTCTAAAACCCATTGAGGGAGTCCTGGTAAAAATCCAGAAGGTGTAGCTATTGTACAGTGAGTGTCAACAATAACATTTTCTGATTTAGAATTTTCTTTTATTTTTGCAGCTGCTCTTTTTTGAATATTTTTCTGGACATCTGGAGATAATTTTCTCAATTGATCTCTATTTTCTACGACACCTTCATCTATAGCTATTTCAGTCATTACATCTCCATAATTTAAATGAATATAATCAACTTCTTCTAAAGATTTTTTAAGTACTGTAGTGCTTCCAGACCCTGGAATTCCAGTTAATACTATTAATTTCAAAATAATCCCCTCTAATATAAATTTTTATCAAAAATTTCGATATTTAAAGTCATATAATTTAGATATTATATTAATTAATTTCCTAAAAATTTTCTAAGCATAGGATGCATATCCATAAGTTGTTCTTGAGCAATTTCTTCGTAAAGCTTGTAAACAATACCTACAGTAAGTAAAACACCGGTACCTCCACCAATAGCTTGAGTTAAATCAGCACCAAATGCAAGTAAACCTACAAATGCACCACCAAGAACAGTTAATGCAGGAATATATTTTTTCATAATTTTATATAACTGCCTTTTACTACTTCTAAAACCAGGAATTTGAATTCCCGAATTATAAAGCTGTTTTGATACTTCTTTTGCATTTAAACCACTCATTTCTACCCATAACCATGAGAAAAGAATACAAAAGCCAATGAAAAATACACCATAAATAAGAACTTTCAATGGATCTGTAAATATAACACTTACACTTGAAGGTGTGGTAAGATAATATGCAAGACCACTAACTGCCTGACCATTTATAACTTCTCCTAAAATTGGTATTCCTAATCTTTGGAATACACTAGCTATTAATGAAACATTCACAAGAAGTGCACTGGTTAAAATAACTGGCATATTACTTGCATATATAAATTTTAAAGGATATTTAGCTACAGAACCTCTAATTCTTCCATGACCCTTAACTTGTCCATGAGAAATAGGAATTTCTACTCTCATACTTTCCCCATAAACTGCTATTAAAAATACTATTATCGTAGCAATTAAAGGGAATAATATAGCAAGGTCTGGAGTTCCCTGAGCTATAGATTGAATAAATTGAGGAATAGCACCTGGCATTACACCTGGACTTGCCCTTGTTGGTAAAAAGTTAAGTGTTCCAACAACAATCGATTCAGAAACACCTGCTGCGATAAACAGACCAATACCACTTCCAAAGCCCCATTTCGAAACAACTTCATCTAAAAAAAGGATTAATACAGCACCAATAATCAGTTGAAGCATTAAAAGCCATAACAATGAAGGATCAGTAGGGATTAAACTACCAGTGAAAACAAGAACCCCTGCTTCAAAAACTGTAAAGACAATAGCTAATATTTTTTGAGTACCTTGAAACATTGCTTTATCTTCATGTTTAGAAAGGTCTAATTTTAAGATTTTAGCCCCAACCAATAGCTGGAGTACAATAGATGATGTGACTATTGGACCAATACCTAAAGTAAGAATTGAACCAAAACTACCTGCCATAACTGCTCTCATTTGAGCAAATTGATCTACTGCCAAAGGACTTAATCCATATAAAGGTATTTGTGTCAAGAAAAAATACAATACCAATACTATAGCCGTCCATTTCAGCTTTTCTCTAAAATCCTGACGGTGAATCGGATTTTTTACCGCAGGAAGTAAAGAAAATAATGGTTTAAAAGCTTCTAAAATCATTTTATTCCCCATTGTTCGATATTTTAATTGTAGGTAAATTATAAATTAAATGAATAAGTTATTCTAATAATGAACTTATATAATTAAATTATTCTAATTATAAGATTATATAACTAAATTATTCTAATTATAAAATATAAATATAAACTTAGAATAACTAAAATATTACAATATTAATATATTTACAAAATACTATATTAATTATAATAATATTTCTATATATAATACTTTTTATGTGAATATATTTAAATTATTATATTTAATTTAGGCTCATGTCCATTTGATGGTTCATTATAATAATATTGTTTTCAATATTTCATCATAGGAATCTGTTTTAAAATTTATCCTATATTGCTCTAACAATATATAACCTTGTAAATTTTTCT
>WRCI01000001.1 GCA_009784145.1 Methanobrevibacter sp. | reverse complement strand
AATTTTGCTTTTTCTCTTACTTTTTTAAGTTCATGCATACTATGTTCATCTTGTAAACAGACAGACCCTTCTACTAATGCTAAATCCATTTCTGGCATGTCATCAACCATGTCTTTGTGACCTTGGTTGGTTCCATCACCATACCATACATCGACTAAGGTTTGTCCATATACAATTTCTACCATATCGGTAAGTAAATCGGCGAGGATGTCATAATTTTCAGTTAATGAAACACCATCACCAGTACATCCACTTAAGTGAATATATCCTATTCTTGGTTTATCAGCCACTTTTCCAACCTCCTGTTGTGAAGATTCATCATCTTTTGGCTTAATTGGCTTAGCTTGTTTTTCTGACTTACCAAGTCCTAAAAATCTTTTAATTCTTGCAAGCATTTGCTAAACCCCTATTTCTTTTATAATCATTTCAATGGCTTTTGGGATTGCATTTTTAATAGGCTCGGTTAAGCCCACGTCCACATCTGGTGCAGAAATTTCCTTTGGTTTGCATCCTATGATAACTATATCTATACCTTGTTCAGCAAGATCATGAAGAGGTTCCTCTACTGGTGCTATATGAGCATTTTCGTATTTTCCTCTTTTCATTTCATAGGGGCTAAATATTTTAAGAGTTCCTGGTTCACTGTCAAAGTCAACAACATCAACCACTATTAACTTCTTCCAAGATTCTTCTGGTAAAGTAAATAAGTGATATGTTGCACTAGTTCCAGCATCAATAAACAGGGTGTCATTTGGCATTTCTTTATCTTTAAAATAGTCTTCTAAAGCTCTAATAACTTCAGGACCGAAACCATCATCTTTAAATAGAATGTTTCCGCATCCAACTACTAAAGTTTCTGCATCATATGGCATATTTTCCCTTATATAACCTAATCTACTATAATAATATTATATTGATTAGATTCTTACCATTTCATTTTTAACAACACTCTTGTCTTCGTCATCTACTACCATTACGTGAGTAGCACATGATAAACAAGGGTCATAAGCTCGTATAACGTGAGGTCCCCATTCATGATGGAATCCTTCAGTTGCAGGTCCCATAGTTGGAATATTCCAAGTAGTAGGTACTAAAGCACTGTAAAATTTAGTTTTTCCATCAGCAACAGTTGCCATGTGAACATCTAAACCTCTTGGTCCTTCAATAGCACCAATACCTAATTTACCAGTTCCAACAGGGTTGAAATCAGCCATAACTTTAGCTTGAGTGTTTAATTCATCTAATATGTCAATAGCTCGGAAAAGATAAGTTTTCATTTCCATAGCTCTAGCTAAATGTTGAGCTAAAACTCCTTTTTCAGAGAATCCTCCAAATTTAGCAGCTCTTGCTCTTGGACCAACTTCTACATTTAAACCATCATATAATGGAATAGTAGAACAAGCTCTTTTACCAAGTTCTGGATCTTCATACCAACTTTCAGGCATGATTTCAGTAAATCTATCGAGATCAAATTGTGTTCGATCACCATAGATTTTGTCACTAGCTAAAATAGGTTGACTATGTACTCCTAAACCTTCAGGGAATCCTTTTTCCATTAATAAATTGGTTACTAATTCCACATGATTATTGACTACAGGAATCAAATGTTTAAATCTTTCATATAATTTTTTTCTAGCTAATTCACTAATATTAGAAGTCATTCCTCCAATACGAACATCGGATGGATGAATACCTTCACCAGCTACCATATCTACAGCATACTGTGCATTTTTTCTTATTGTAGAAACACTGTTTACAGCGTCAGCAAATAAGTTTTCTGGCACAATATCAGTAGCTATTAAAAAGTGATGAATAGCGTGACTGTTAATTGTGTGTGCAGCTAATGTTAATTCTCTCAACAATTTACCGGCTTTAGGGACTTCAATATCTAATGAGTCATCCATTGCCTCTACGGAAGCTAAAGTGTGAGGTATTGGGCATACACCACAAATCCTCTGACACATAACTGGTGCAGTTTCAGGAAACTTACCAGTTACTAACTTTTCTAAGCCTCTAACAGGAGTAATACTAAAGTATCTCCCTCTTGTAACAATCCCTTCATCATCGACTTCCATGACAAGCTCAGCATGCCCTTCCTGACGTGATGTCGGAGATATAACTATTTTTTCGCTCAAATGTGTCACCTCTTTATTTATTAAAAATTAGAAAATAACAATAATATGTTACATACTCTTTATTAATAAAGTTTTCATTTTAAATAAAAAGAAACACTTATATATTATAAACGATTTTGAAAAATGTTTTTCAAAATCTTGTATTTTTTAAAATAAATTTTTATTATAACAAATTTTATAAAAATTTTATAAATTTAATTATATATTGAGTATAAAATAATAATTATCCTTTTATCTAACTCATTTTATATTTTAAATAAATTTTATATTTTAACAGTAAAACTATATTTATTTTAACAGAAAACTATATTAAGTTATAATAATATATATAATATCAATATTTATAATCAATGTTTAAATAAATTAATATTTAAAATAAATGTAAATATCAAATAAATAGTAAAAATATTTGATAAAACAATTATTAATAAGATATTAATCAATAGTCTCATTCTAATAATAATTTAATTATTTTTATAACTAAATATTATACAAATAAGTAATATTCTATATAATCAATATTATAAAATATTTTTTAATAATTAAAGATATTTTAGAAACTGAGATATTTTTTAAATAAGTATTTTTTAAAATAATAGATAATCAATACTTTTATATAATAATAAATACTTAAAACTTTTAAAAAAATAGATAATTAAAACTTTTTTAATAATAACTGATTATAAATATTAACTTAAAATGAATTTGAATGAATTTATTTAACAAATTAAAAAAACAAACAAAAACAAACAAAAAAAATAAAAATAAAAGGTGAATAAATGAAAAATTCAAATATTATCATTTCAGTAGTTGTTGTTTTATTGATAGCTGGAGGAGTAACTGCTTATGATATTGCAAATCCAGAAAGTAACATACTTAATCTTCAAGCCTTCACTCCTAGTGAAAAAACTGAGAGTAGTAATGTTATAGAAAGTAGTGATAAATCTGAGAATAGTAAGGGAGATGGAACAGGTAATTCTCAATCTGGTTATTTATCAGGATCACAATCAGGATCCAATGTTGAAAACTCTAAAGCTTGGAAAACAATAGACACTGTAGAAAAAGCTAAAAAAGTAGCTGAAGATGCTATTGAAGAAGAAGGATGTTATCCTGGCACTCCAAAATGGGATAAAAAACAACAAATGTGGATTGTTAAAGTATATGATGAAAACAAAGAAGTAGTAGATACCATTGGAGTGGAAAGAAATGGTATGACAAATAGGATATAACTATTTCCTCAACAAATTCATTAATGATAAATATACTTAATAATTAAAATAAAGACGATTATGGTTTAAACAGAATAATCAATTTAATATACTTAATAATTAAAGCAATGATTAATTTAAAGAGAATGATTAATTATAAATATATTATAATAATATAAAAACAATGATCAATTTTAAAGCAATGATTACTTTAAAGAAAATAATCAATTTAAAGAAAATAATCAATTAATGAGGCGAAAAAATGAGAAATTCTAATATAATAATCTCGGTTATTATAGTTTTATGTATAGCTGCTGGAGTATCAGCTTATGGAATTTTAAATCCAGATGCAAATATTGTAAACCTTCAGGGTTTCACTTCAGATGGTTCAAATGATTTAGATACTAGTGGGGATGGAATTGGTGATGATTCAACTGGAGATAGTACAGGAGTTATAGGTTCTAGTAATCCTAATTCTGGTTCTGGTTCTGGTGGTGCATCTAATAGTGGCTCTAGTGGAGTAAGTATGATATCTTCTAGTCAGGCAAAATCTATTGCATCAAGTGCTATTCAACAAGAAGGATGTTCTCCAGGAACTCCTAAAAAATCTGGTAACACTTGGATTGTTCCAGTACTTGATGAAAATGGCACTCAAGTTGATGGAATTCAAATTGCTGCTGATGGAACAATTATAGGAAGAGGATAGATTTATAAACATTAAATAGATTTCATGAAAATCTATTTATAAATAGCTAATTTTGCCTTATTTTACAACTAAAAAATTGAGTAATTTAAGATTAAATCTATATACTTCTCTTTTATTAACTTAAAATCTTAGATAACTATAAAACCTATAGTAACCAAATCTCGTTATTAACTTATAATTTTACACTATAAATTAATTTGAATTTTTGTAAAATATATTTTTATAAAAATATATTAATTTATAATTTTATTATAATTTATAAGATAATAATGTATTATTTTATATAAATTAATTTAAATTTATATATAAATTATTTTTTTTATATAATTTTTATTATTTAAAATATATTTATAATAATTTTAAATATAATTAATTAGAATTATATTAAATTATAATAATATTAAATTATAATATAATGTTAATCATATAATAGATATTAATATACCTATTTTAATAAAAATTATAATGAGATGATATAATGAAAGTAAAAACAGAAACAAAGTCTTGTAAAATAGTATCAGAACCTATTAAAGATGCAATTGTCTTGGAAGGATCTCCTGGAGCAGGTCTGATAGGAAATATAATTGGCTGGTTACTAGTAGATGAGTTAAAAATGAGAGAAATTGGGTATATAGAATCTAAATATTTCCCTCCTTTAGCTGTATTATACCATGGGGTAACATTACATCCTTTTAGAATTTATGAAAAAGATGGGTTGGTATTGTTCTTATCTGATTTTATAGTTCCACAGGAAGTTGTGTTTGATATGACAAATGCGATTACTGATTGGATGAAAGAAAATAATAGTAAAGAACTTATAACATTTAATAGTGCAATTGTTAGAAAAAGATTAAATCCAGCTAGAATAGTAGCTAATTCAAAAGAAGCTTTAAAGAAGCTAAAAGAAAAAGGATTCCCAATATTAGAAATAGGAAACCTTAATGGAATTTCAGGAACACTCCTCACACAAACAGCTCAAAATGACATTCCAGCTACTTGTATATTAGCAGAAACACTAGCACAATACCCAGATCCACGTGCAGCAGCAGAAGCAGGAGAAGTCCTAAACCAATTAATTGATTTAAATGTTGATTTCGACCCACTTGTTAAAGAAGCTCAAGAAATCGAGTCAAGACTTCAAAAATTAGCTGAGGAAGTTAAAAACGACCCTCAACCACCTATTTATATGTAAGTACCAAGTTACTTACTTTTTTATATATTTATACTTTAAATTTTAGATTTTTTACATATTTTTTAAAAGTCTTTTTGAATATTTTCTAAAGAGAGTTGTTTTTTCTATAGAAATGGTTATATTTATATATTATAAGGATATAATATCTTATTATTATGTAAATCAGGGGCCGGTAGCCTAGTCTGGATAGGGCGTTGGACTTCTAATCCAAAGGCCGAGGGTTCAAATCCCTCTCGGTCCGCTTATTTCTTTTTATTTTTAAAAATAAATTTATTTTAAATGATTTTAATGAATATTAACATTATTTTAAAAATTTAAATAAATATAAATACTTAAAATATTTATTATTTATAGGTTTGTAACCTAATTTGGAAGGGTACAAGACTCTTAATCTTGATGGATTCATATTTTTAGGTAAAAGTAGAAAAAATGCAGTATTAAAAAAAGAAAATAAAAGAATACAGCACTAAAAAAGAAAATAAAAGAATAAAAAAGTTTAATTTTAATAATCAAATGGGCTTGTGGCCTAGCTTGGAAAGGCGAACGACTCCTAATCGTTAGATCGCGAGTTCAAATCTCGCCAAGTCCGTTGAAAAATAATTAATTGAATTAGTTTCAATTTAAATTGCCTGAATAATTTGGGGGATTAAAATTTGTCAAAAATCACATTTTCAGATATCAGTGTAAAAGTAATTAAATTAACATTCAATTCTCGTTTTACTCTTGCAAAGGTTTGTAGAAAAATACCTCTAATTGCCAAAGTTGTTGATAAATTATTCTTTGAAGAGGATGATATACAAGTTCTTCCACGAGATTCTTCTATCAAATCAAATAATAAAGTAATTAGTGAAAAAATTACAATAAACATGGATGTTGAAGTACCTGAAAATGTAATGCTTCCAAGTAAGGTCCTCAAAGAAATGATAATGAAATCCAAATATCATGTTATTATGGATTCATGTATTTGCAGAGTTTCAAATGATTGTAAAGATTATCCCAAAGAATTAGGATGTTTGTTTTTAGGTCGGGGATCTAAAAGAATTTCACCTAAATTGGGAAAAGTTGTTTCACCATATGAAGCTATAGAACATGTTGATAAATGTCAAGAAGCAGGTTTAGTTCATATTATTGGAAGAAATAAAATTGATAGTGTTTGGTTAAATACAGGTCCCAAAGAAGAACTTTTATCAATCTGTGCCTGTTGTCCATGTTGTTGTTTGTGGAAAATGACACCTGATCTTCCAGAAGATATTGGAAAAAGCTTTTCAAAAATGGAAGGCGTAGAACTAAAAATAGATAAAAGCATTTGTGCGGGTTGTGGAAAATGTATGAAAGATATATGCTTTGTAGAAGCGATTAGTGTTGAAAATGAAAAAGTAAGCATAGACATGAAAAAATGCAGAGCTTGTGGAAGATGTGCTGAAGTTTGTTCAAGTGGTGCTTTGAGAATCCAAATGGAAGAAGATGGAATAAAGCATTCAATTGAACGTGTTGAATCATTAATTGATGTGAAATTAGAATAATTCCTATCAATTTGATAAAAAAGTTTATAGTTATTTTTATTTATTTATTTTTTTTATATTTATATTTGCAATGAATCAATATTCATTGCAGTTGCATTTATTTTATAAGGTTTTATTTATTTTATAAGGTTCTCTTTGTTTTATAAAGATTCATTTGTTTAATCCATAAGTATTAACAAAATAATAAACGTTCGCTTTTCATAAAACTATTTATAATATGATATACATATTAATGAATGCAATTTTTTTGGTATAATATTTATCCTATTATTTTGCCCATATTATGCTATTGCTAAAAAGGCAATAACATTTAATGAAAAATTTTTGTAAAACAGGGGATAATTGAAGAAAATGATATTAATTATAATCATATTTTCAAAATATTGAGTATAATTTCAGAATTGATAATACTTAAAAAAATATGTATAAATATGTATATGGCAGTGATAATATGAATTTAAAATATAATATTGGTGAAAAACCTCCAAAAATGGAAATGTTTATTTCTGGTATTCAGTGGCTTGCAATTACTTTACCTATTATCTTAATTATTGGAAATGTTATAGCTAATATATTCCCGAATATAAATGCAGTAATTTATATACAAAGCTTATTTATAATGGTAGGTATTGCAATTTTACTACAAATAACTTTTGGACATGGGCTTCCCAGTATAATAGGTCCAGCAACAGTATTATTAATAGCTGTTATTGCAACACTTAATCAAGGTATGGGGTCTATAAATTCCTCATTGATTATAGGAGGGGTTATTTTAGCTATTGTTGCTTTTAGTGGTGGAATGAAATATGTTGAAAAGCTTTTTTCATCAAAAGTTATAATTGTAATATTAGCTTTAATTGTTTTTACATTAATCCCATCAATATTAGATTTAACAATCATCAATAATGGAGTTTTATCATCAATAAATTTCATATTTGTTTTAGTAAGCTTATTTGTTATTTTAATAGCTCATAAATTTTTTAAAGGTCTTTGGAAGTCAGCAATTCCATTAGGAATAATGATTTTTGGAAGTATATTTTATTTTTTATTATTAAACCCAAAAATTATGGGAAATTTTAATGTTTCTACTATAGCTGCTCCAAATATTCAAATGAATTTAGCTGTCCCTGATTTAGGAATAGTTTTAGCTTTTCTTATTTGTTTTTTAGCATTAGCAATTAATGATGTTGGATCAATTCAAGCTATAGGTGCAATTGTTAAACTTGATAAAATGGAAAAAAGAATCAAAAAAGGACTTGGAATAACAGGAATAATGAATGTGTTTTCAGGAATTATAGGAGTTATAGGTCCAGTAAATTATTCAATGACTCCAGGAATCATAGCTGCAACAAAAAATGCATCTAAATATCCACTATACATTACCGGAATTGCTTTGATAATTATTGCTTTTTCACCATTTTTAGTGGCTGTAATAAGTGCAGTACCTAGACCAATAATTGCAGTAGTTTTAATATATATAATGACTGCACAAATTGGAGCAGCAATCATGTTAGCTAAAGAAAATAATTCTTTTAAAAGCATGGATGATGGAATAATAGTTGGATTGCCCATAATTATCGGGACAATGATTGCCTTTTTACCAAATACAGTAACAACAGAATTACCTTTATTAGTCCGTCCATTACTTGGTAATGCATTTGTTATGGGTCTAGTAATAGCTTTATTTTTAGAACATATAATATTCAAAAAAAAAAGAAATAACACATAAACAATAAAAAATAACACATAAACAATAAAAAATAACACATAAATAATAAAAATTTTCTGTATAAGTTATAAACCAATTTAATATCTTTATTTTTTTCAAATATAATGTGGATATGTTTAATTAAAAATATATTATCATTATATTTATATTATATTTTTAGTATGATATAATAATTAAAAATAGTATAATTCATTTTAAATAGATTATATAAATAATGAAATATTTATAATTCATTTTAAAAATTTATATAAAAATTTCAAAAAATATATAAAAATAAAATAATAAAAATAAAATAGTATAATTCCTTTTAAAATAATATAAAATGTAAGTAATAATTTAAAATAGATTCAGATTTCTCCAAGTCTATTCACTGATTTTGAACACATATATTAATAAAAAGAAAAAACTATCATTTTTTTATTTATAGAATATTTGCTAGTTTTTTATACAGACACTTTCACATATCATTTTAATATTTATATCTATATATTTTTCCATTGGGATATGTGTAAAACCTGCCCATAATTTTATAAATCCGCCAATAATTGAATAAATATAAAGAGCAATCTCTTCTGAATCAAAATCGTCTCTTATTTCTTTTTTTTCTTGGAATTCTTCAACAAATTCTCTGAAAACACTAAGTAATTCAACAGTCATGTCATCAAACAAAGATCGAAGGTCATGATGTTGATGATAGATACCTAATAAAAATAAATCAAATTCAGTATGATCTATTTCAATATCATTTGATAGTTTAATAACATGTTTTTCACCATCTAATTCTTTTCCTAAGTGTAAGTAGAATATAAATTTTAATTTTTCAACAAATGATCCTTCATATTTTCTTAAACTTTTTTTAAAATCTCTAATTGCCCCTCTAACATACTTATTAAGCATATGATTCAAAATATCGTTTTTGTCTTTAAAATGATAATATATTGCTCCGGCGCTAATATTAGCTTCTTCTTGAATTTGTTTGATACTCACATTGTCAAAGCCATACTGAATTGATAGTAAAAAGGTGGCTTCAAGCACTTTATCTTTATTATTATTTAGATACATAAAATATCCTCCTTTTTGAAAACTGTAGATTTGTATAATTTCGTTGTGATTTGCCTATAATATAGAAAATCATAGTCTTGTTGTATATGACAACATTAACATTTATATTTTTTAAATTATTTAAATATATATAGTTAGCGAATATTCACTCTGTTCATTATTAGGGTTATAAATTTGAAATTATTATTTATATAGTTACTTATATAATATAATGCCCATTTAAAAGATAGTTATGGATAAATTGTTACTTTATAGTGCTTAATATTAAGATTGAAGGGTTTATTATTTATTAGATTACTATTAATCAAAACAACTATATTATGTGCTGACTTTATGAAATTAACAGAATTTATGAGATTAAATTTACTATTGATTTAAATATATGGTTGATTATATATAATATCTGTATAAATTTATAATATTGATATTATAATAAATTATAGTATCTAATAATAAATTTATAATATCTAATAATAAATTTATAATATCTAATAATAAATTTATAGCTATTAGAATATGAAATTAAATAAATATATTATTTTTATGGAGGATAAATTATGGTTGAAAACACATTTGCTAATCCTGCTCCTTTAGGTCTTTTTGGATTTGGAATCACAACAATTTTACTTAGTTTACACAATGCTGGGCTTATTGAATTATCCACAGTTATATTGGCACTAGCAGTATGTTTAGGAGGTTCAGCTCAAATAATTGCTGGAATTTTTGAAATGAAATTTAATAATACTTTTGGAGCAACTGCCTTTATTTCTTTTGGATTTTTTTGGATTTCATTAGTTATAATTTGGTTACTACCAGCTATTGGAAGTGTTAAAGCAGTTGATCCTATTTCAATGGGCATTTATTTGTTGATATTTGGGGTTTTCACACTTTTCATGTTTGTAAGTACTTTAAAACATACAAAAATTCTCCAATTATTATTTGGAGTGTTAGCTATTGTTTTCTTCTTACTTGCAATAGGTGATTTTACAAATTTAGCTATTATAACCACAATTGGAGGATACTTAGGAGTATTCACTGGGGCTGTAGCTATATATGCTTGTATTGGTCAAATAATTAATAATGATTGGGAAAAAGATATTTTCAAATTATGAAAATTATAAGATTATGTTTAAATTATAAGATTTATAATTTATAAATCAAATTGTAATTCAATATAAGAGTTAAAATATCTATTTTTAGCAAAATATCTATTTTTAATAGATATTTTTTATAATTCTTTTTTTTATTTTTTTATTTATTTTATTATAAACTATTTATTTTTAATTTTTTAGCCATTATATTATTTATTTTTATAAAATACTAAAAATGGATTAATTTATATAAAAATTTCATATAAAGATATATAAAAAATTTTATAAAATATATAAAATATATAAAATATTTTAAATAAAAATATTAAATACAAAAACAGATGTTAAAAAAATCCCAACTAAGGAAATAGCTATTTGGATATAGCCATGTTTTTTAGCTATTGGATTTTTAGATTGAATTAAATAAAAAGGCAAAAAAAGACCTATAAAACCAATGAACCCAAAGTCATTAAATAATTTATTGAATATAAGCCCTCCCCAGCTAAAAACAATTGTTAAAACATAACTAACAATGATTAAGTTCTTATAATCAATAGCTACATTTTTTTCTTTAAATAACAATGTTCTTCCACACTTAGAGCAAAAATTAGAATTGTCTAGATTTTCAAATCCACAATAGGGACAAATTTTTACCATTTTTATCACAAATTAATTTTCATTTGTTTTATTATCTATAATTTAACTTTTTATAGGTATTTCTATTTTGTTGTATAAGGAGAGTATTAGATTCAAGGAATATTTTATTTTTCAAACTAATAACACAATACTAATATGTAATACTTTATCCTAAAAATATATGATTATAATATTATTAAAATCAAATAGAAAGTTATTTATAAACATACGAATATAATTATTATTATTTAATGTATATTACCACTAATGTCAAAAGTTTGTATTAAAATTGATTTAAAGATTTAAATGAAACATAGAATGAAATCTTAGATGATTGTTTTTAGATATAACTTTATTATAGCCATATTTTTTTTATTTTCTATAATTAAGACATTTATTTTAGAATGAATAATAGATAATTTCTTATACTAATATTTATTCAAAATTATTGGTAACATTAGATATTAAAAACAAATAATACATTTAATATTAAATTTTTTTATTATTGTCAAATAATAAAATAATGTTTAAATTTAGTTAAATAAAAAGGTATTTTAATTATAATCAAACAAAAGGATATTTTAATTATAATCAAACAAAAGGATATTTTAATTATAATGGAATAAAAAGATATTTTAATTAATGATAAATTATATTATGGGATGTATTATTGTGTTATTAGGTGATATAAATGAAAGGATTAGCAATGAAAAAAATTGGTGAAATTGGATGGGTCGAAAAAGATAAACCAGATTACGGTCCATATGATGCATTAGTAAAGCCTATAGCTTTGGCGCCTTGTACTTCAGATATACATACTGTATGGGAAGGAGCTATTGGTGAGAGAACTGATATGATTTTAGGACATGAGGCATTAGGTGTTGTTGCAGAAGTTGGAAGTGAAGTCAAAGACTTAAAACCTGGAGACAAAGTTATTGTTCCAGCAATTACTCCAGATTGGTATTCTGATGCTGTACAAAGAGGATTCTCATCACAAACTGGAGGACCTCTTTCTGGATGGAAATTTTCCAACTTTAAAGATGGAGTATTTGGAGAATATTTCCATGTCAATGTAGCTGACTGGAACCTAGCAAAATTACCGGAAGGAATGCCTCTTGAAGCAGCAGTTATGATTCCAGATATGTTATCCACTGGATTTATGGGTGCTGAAAATGCTAACATCCCTATGGGGGGTTCAGTAGCTGTTTTAGGTATCGGACCTGTTGGTTTAGCTGCTGTAGCTGGTGCTCAATTACAAGGAGCAGGAAGAATATTTGCTGTAGGTACTCGTCCTAATTGTGTTGATGTAGCTAAAAAGTATGGGGCAACTGATATTATTTCATATAAAAATGGAAATACTGCTGATCAAATAGTAGAAGCTACTGATGGTGAAGGTGTAGATGCTGTTATAGTAGCTGGTGGCGGATCTGATATTTTAATAGATGCTGTAGATTGTGCAAGAGCAGGATCTATGATTTCAAATATTAACTATTTTGGTGAAGGCGACACATTACCTATTCCTCGTGTAGGATGGGGATTCGGAATGGCTGATAAAGATTTTGCAACTGGTCTTTGTCCAGGTGGAAGAGTTAGAATGGAAAGATTAGCAGATATAGTCAGCTATGGTCGTATGGACCCAGCACTCATGGCAACCCATGTATTCCACGGATTCGACAAAATAGAAGAAGCACTTCTTTTAATGAAAGAAAAACCACGAGACCTAATTAAACCAGTAGTCATAGTAGACGAAAATTTATAATTAGCTTATAATGGATAAGAAATAATTGTTAATTAATAGCTATTTTTTAACTAATTATAGTTAATTAATAGCTATTATAGTTATTATAGCTATTATATTATTTTTTACTTATCGTATTTATTATAATCATTATTTAGTTATAATATTCTATTATAGATACTATACAATTATCATATTCTATTATACTATATTATACTCTATTATATTTTATTATATTTTATTATACATAACTATTAATCATTTTAAAAACTTAAAACTCTTTTTTTAAAAAGAAATAACTAAAAAACTTAGAAAAGGTGAAATATTGATTATCGTTTTAGCTAAACTTACTCCTAAAGAAAATGTTGCGAGTAAAATTATAGATGAAGCACAAGCATTAATTAAAGCTACTCGAGAAGAAGAAGGTTGTATTGGTTATAATTTGTATAATCCAACAGATGGAGACAAAACTCTACTTTTTGTTGAACAATGGGAAGAAAAAGATCATTTAAAGAGTCATTTACAACAAACTCATTTTTTGGATTTTGAATCAGCTATTGGAGATTTAGCAGAAAGTCTAGAAATAAAAGTTTATTCTTCTGAAGAAATAGAGTTATAATTTTATTTTTTAAATAAATTTATAATTATCTTTTTAATTAATAATTTAAATTATATAATCCTTATTTTTTTATTTTTTATATATATTTTTTATATTTTAATTTTTTTATATAATTTTTTTATATTTTTATTCTTATAAATTTCATTTTCATATATATTTTAATTTTTTATATTTTTATTTTTCATTTTTTTATAAAATATTTTAAAATTATAGATAAGATTCTACAATATTTTCTTTTAATAATTATTTAAAATAAAAAATATACAAATATTTATATATGAACATATGAATACATACTCATATGAACAATCAAACTTGTGAAATAAAAACTGTTAGGGAAGATATAATTGCAAATATTGATGAAAAAATGTCTAGTGATAAAACATATCACGATATAGCTAATATTTTTAAGATATTAGGAGATTATAATAGAATTCGAATTTTATGTGCACTTAACTATCAAGAATTTTGTGTATGTGAATTATCCTTACTTTTAGACATGAGTCAATCAGCTATTTCTCATCAATTAAGACTTCTTAGAAATAATAATATTGTAAAATTTAGAAAAAAAGATAAAAGAATTTTTTATTCTTTACAATCTGATGAAATTATTGAAATAATAAAGAAAGTAACTAAATATAAATTCTAAGGATATAAAAATATGAATTCTAAAGATAAAGAGAATATAAATTCTAAGGATAATGTGAATTTTAAAGATAAAAAAGATGCAAATTCTAAAGATAAAAATGAATCTTTTGATTGTCAGGGATGTGCATGTGAAGAAGGATTACTTGAAGATATAGATAGGAATAATGAAAAAATTTCAAAAAAACCTTTAATCATATTAGCTATAGGGGCAATTATATTCATATTTGGATACTTTATTTCCACTTTAGACTTTAGTATCTATGAAATTATTAATCAAGAGCTAATTTCAGAAATAATTTATTTAATAGCTACAATAATAATAGGGCAAGGGATAATAAGAAGTGGTATAAGTTCATTATTAAACAAAGAAGTGAAAATACAATTATTAGTGACAATAGCTACAATTGGAGCTTTTTTACTCGGAGAAGGAGCAGAAGGAACTTCATTAATCTTATTATTCTTTTTAGCAGAATATTTGGAAGATTTTTCATTAGATAGATCTAAACGTTCTCTTTCAAAATTAATAAAATTATCTCCGAATACAGCTACTATAAAAAGAGAAGTAAAATCAGAAACAATGTATACAATAGGCTCTTCTGAAGAAAGTGAAATAAATAAAGAAAGAAGAGTTAATAAAAACAAATTCGAAAAAATTGAAATTAATGTTGAAAATCTTTCTGTTGGAGATATTGTAATTGTAAAACCTGGAGATAAAATTCCAGTTGATGGAATTATTATAGAAGGTAAAACTTCAGTCAATCAATCTTCTATTACAGGTGAAAGTCTAGCTATAGATAAATCAGAAGGTGATGAAGTTTATGCTTCTACTATAAATGAAGAAGGATATATTGAAGTCGAAGTTACTAAAAAATCTAGTGAAACCATTTTTTCAAAAATTATTGCTTTAATAAAAGAATCAGAAGAGAAAAAAGCAAAAATAAATCTTTTCATAGATAAATTCGCTAGATATTATACTCCAACAATCATCGTATTAGCTATGTTTGTAGCTATAATCCCTCCACTTTTCTTTAACCAAAGTCTTAATGAATGGGTATATAGGGGATTAGTTTTGTTAGTTATATCCTGTCCTTGTGCAATAGCTATTTCAACACCAGTTTCTATAATATCTGCTATTACTGCTGGAACCAAGAATGGAATAATTATTAAAGGTGGAGAATATGTAGAAGAATTATCTAAAATAAAAGCTATAATGTTTGATAAAACTGGTACTCTCACTGAAGGAAACTTAGAAATAAACAATATAAGTTCAATAAATGGATTTACTGATGATGAAGTAATTGAAATTGCTTGTAGTTTAGAGAATAAATCTAAACATCCTATAGCTAAAGCATTCAATGAATATTTGAAATATAATAATAAAGATAATGATAAGAACTGTGCTAATAAAGATAATGATAAAAATTATATTAATAAAGATGTTAATAAAGATATAAAATTAAAAAAAGTTCATAATTTCCAATCAATATCTGGAAAAGGATTAAAAGGTGAAATTGGCGGAGAAATGTTTTATGTAGGTAAAAAAGAACTTTTTGATTTTAATGATAGATTAAAAAATGATATTGATTCCTATTATAATACTCATAACAATGATGGAGATATGGGAAAAACTAGTGTCATTGTTGGAAATAAAAACAAAATATTAGGTTTCGTTAGTTTAACTGACAAAATTCGTGAAGAAGGAAAAGAAACTATCAAAAAACTTAAAGAAAAATCTATTGAAACTATCATGTTAACTGGTGATAATTCAGATACTGCAAAAAGTGTAGCAGAAAAACTTGGTCTTGATAGTTATTATCCAAATCTTCTTCCTGAGGATAAAGTTAATATTGTAGAAAAAATAGCTAATGAATACAAAAATGTAGCTATGGTTGGAGATGGTATAAATGACGCACCATCACTTGCAAGAGCTAATGTTGGAATAGCTATGGGAATGGATGGGGCTGATGTAGCTGTTGAAACAGCCGATATAGTCTTAATGCAGGACAATATCTCAAAAATCGACTATTTAATCAACCTATCTAAAAAAACAATGGGGGTTATTAAACAAAATATAGCAATACCCTTAACTATTAAAGCCATATTAGTAATTTTAGGAATCGTGGGTTATGTTTCACTTTGGGAAGCAGTTTTAATTGGAGATATGGGATTAACACTATTAGTAGTAGCTAATGCACTACGAATTAGAGGATGAAACTAATAATTGGGAAAGTTGGAATAATTAGAATAGTTAGAATAGTTAAAATATAATCAAGAAATGGTGAAAATATATAAAAATAATAGAATAAAAAGATAATTTAAAAAATAAATAATCTAAAGGAATAATAAATTTTTTGAATATTATTAATCATATGATTATATGAAATAAAAGGTTATTCAATATTTGCATATGAAATGGATTTTACATATATAATATTCTTGGCACTGATATTTTTTATATTTAAATATCTTATTCCTGTTATTATTTCTTTAAATACTATCAGACACCTTGCTTTAAATATTGGTCGATATTAAAAAATTTCTCATTTTTTCTGATTAGGAATAAAATTAAGAATTTTTTCATCAATTTGTTCAATATCATGAGCTATTATTTCATTCCTTAAGATTTCATTCATTTGTTTAAATATTTTCAAATATCTATATTTTATTAAGTTTTTTAATAGGTCTTTCACAATTTTGTGTTTTGTGGAGTTTTCGCAGTGTTCATGCTTATTTTCATATAAACCTATATCAAATCCTTTTTCTGCAGAAGATATTGATTCAAAACTACAAAATAGATATAGGAACAAAAACACCACAATAGTTGTTCTTTTATTCATATTATGGACCCTTTTTTGTTTGCTAACATTGGTAATTTTTACCACAGTTTTTCTTTCAATTTAACAAACTAAGGAGTTGACCTCATGCCATATATAAGATTGTGAGCTAACTCGAATTCTTTCATGTGCAAGTAGTTGTGTGCTAAGCAATCATTGGCCAAGAGCTTGAAAAATCTTTTTTATTAGTTTAAGATGCTTAAGTCCTTAATAATTACTATATCTATTTTATTATCACATTAAATCATTAATATATTCATATATTATTAGCATATCTAATATAATTTTATTTATTGTAAATATATTCAATATTATGAAATTTAAAAAATTCAATAAATAAATAAAGAATTTTTTAGAGGTTAAAAGATTCCATTAAATAAATTTACATATATTCAATATCTTCGTATTTAATAATATTATCCTTTTACTATATAAACTTTACTTTTTAGGAATTTTTTTTCACAAAAAGTGAATAAAAATAAAATAATTATTAAATTATAAAACATAACTTTCTAGAAATTATCATTCTTTTTTAATTTATTAATCACTATTATTTTAAAATAAAATGTTTAAATATTTCGATTTTAAAATTAAAGATTTAAAAATAAATATAATTATAAAATAAATATATAATTTTTAATTAAAAGAGAAATAAAAAGAATTATATAAATAAATCGTATAGATTAAAATAAAGTATATAAGAATAAGATATAGATTATATACAATAATATAGATTATATAAGAATATATATGAATTATATAATATTCATATTTATTAATTTATAATTATATAAATACAAATTTTAGCTTAAAGCCAAAAACTTATTAAAAATTGTCTAAAGTAACGGTTTTACTTTTTTCTACTTTTCTTTCAGGCAAATCTCCTTCAAAAGAAATTTCCCCATATTTTCCCCCTCCACCTGGAGAGATACTAAGGGAATTATCTCTAAATCCTTCAATAGCTGGAACGAGATCTGGATTAACACTAGCTATTTTATCAATTGGAGCATCAATTAAGATTTCAATTTCATTTCCAATATTATCAATCAACTCTTTCCATTTTCCTTGAACTGTTTTAGTAGTAACTCCTTTATCATAAACCATACTAATAATTTCAGCTAAAGGCATCAAATGTATGTAAGGGGGTCTGAAATCTGGATGATGTGGTTTATCCCAGATAGCTATTTGAGAAATTCTAAAATCCACACCTTTTTTTATGGTTCCACCACAGGAACATTTCATTTTATTTTCCATAGCAAGGTCTGGATCGATTAATTTATAACACTTAGTACATGCAGTCATATGATATTTACCTAGGTTAGCTACTAAACCATAGTTTGCTTTAATCTTATTGTTTTTAATAGATGATTTAATGGAGGAAAATGAAATATCTTCAAGTTCAATTTGATTAAATTCCCTACCTAATCTATGTGGCCATGGAGAATGAGCATCTGAATTTGAAAGAAATGGAATGTCTTGTAATTCCTTAATTGTATCAGCCATATCAGTATCTGCAGATAAACCAAGTTCTAAAAAATCAGGTTTACGACCATAACAATCATAAATACTATCAAATGTTTTATACATTCCAGTCCATGGAGTAAATGCATGAGCTGGTCCAACTAAACAATCATATTCTTTAGCTAAATCCATTATTTCTTTTCCATTCATTTTTGTTCGAGGACGACCATCTTTAGTTTTATTTACAGATACTAATTTGTCCCCTATTTCTTTAGCTATTTCAATAGTTGGAATAATAATAAGATGATGAATCTTCTTTTCACCTTCTATTTCAGTAGTTAAAACAAAGTCACAAGTATCTGTAGAATAGATTCCATCTCCAATATACTTAGTACTGTTTTCTATAATATCTAACCATCCTGGATGAAGTGCGTCTCCAGTTCCCATAAGCTGAAGTCCTTTTAATTTGGCTTGTGGAGCAATATTTTTTATTAGCATATCTTTTGAACTTGCCATAGAAAAACAACTATGAACATGTAAATCTGCATTAACTATCATAGTAAAATTTATGTTTATTTTAATATATTAATTTGATGAAATTAATGGAAATGTTAATGATATGAACTCATTTTTTTATAAAAATATAAAATTTTTATAGAATATTATAATAAAAAATAGATAATTCTTGGTTAATATTTAAAAATAGAATAGATGAAGCAATGAAATGAAAAATATATAATAAAAAAGATAGTAAGAAAGAGATAGTAAGAAAGAGATAGTAAAAAATTAATTAAAATAAAAAAAAAGAATATGGTTTTAACCAATGTATCTTAAATCATCTTCACTGGTACCCATGGCTTTATTCATGATTTCTTGTTCCATTTGTTGTGCTTTTGAAATCATTTTTCTAGTTTCTTCAGCTCTTTCATCAAGTTTATCTGTATTAATTTCAATATTTAAAAGAGAAGCCAATTTTTCTAAAAGAGCTTCAGCAGCTTCAGCATCAATGAAATAACCAGGAGTTTCACCCATTAAACAAGCTCCTTTCATTTTTCTAACTTTACCTAAACCTAAAAGAAGACCAGAAGCACCGACAATTCCGCCATCAGCTGATCTTATTTCAATATCTAATTCTCTTAAAGTTTCAATTATTTCAATATCGGTTGCTGCACCATAAACTCGTGGTTTTTCAATTGGATGACCAGTAGCTAAACCACCTAAGGTATACATATTTTTAACACCAAATTGTTCTACAAAATCTAAAATTTCTGAAGATAATTGATATTGTCCTTCAGGAGATAATGCTTGACTATTACCTACTAAAATTAGTAAATCATTTTCATCTTTTCCTTGAGATTTAAGATAATAAAATTCATTAACCATATTTTCAACAAGACCATCTTCATCTACAAAAACTTGTGGAGGAAAATGATGAGAATATAATTCTGCAAATTTTGTAGCTTCTAATTCATCAATCATATAATCTGCAGCTAATTTACCTACATGTCCAATGCCTGGAAGAGCTTCTATGAAAATAGGATTTTTTAATTTAATTTCTTCTAATATTTTGATTTGAGTGTTTTTCATGAAAATCCTCTAATTATGATTATTATAAATTTGTATTTATTATACTTAATTTTAGTTTGAAAAATATTATTTTATATTTTTTATATTCAATATTTTCATTAATTAATATTTATCATTATCTTTTATATTAATAGTTTTAATGTTTGTTTTCATCACACTTGTTTGTTAAGCATTTCTTCCTTTAATTTACGACGATATTTTCCATATTTATCATCAATAGAATATTTAGCTGGATAAATAACTTTAACTTTTTCACCACAATAGGGGCAGATTGATTTAAGTGTATATTCACCACAATCCTCACATTTATGCATTTTTAGTTTCATTTTAGTCACTAAATTGAAAAATACTTAACAGAAAGCAATAACAGAAAATAATAATTAACAATAAAAAGTTCTGTACTTAAGAATATTGTATATTTAAAAGTTTTTAGTTCTTGAGAATAATTTATATTTAAGAAAGTTATATATTAAAGAGTTTTTTTTGTATTGAAAATAATTTATAGTAAAAATAATTTATAAAATATTTAAAATGGAAAAATGTTTACTTGAAAAAAGTTTTTATTCTAATTCACGTAAAAATGTTCCATTACCAGATGATTTTTCGATTATTTTTATACAGCTTTCAGCAGCTTCTTTTAAATCTTTTTCTGCTTGAATGTAATCTGTAGATTTCACAGTAATTCTGTAACGAGGAGCACCAACGCACTGAACTTCAACGTTTTCTCCTTCAGCAGCTTTAAGAGCTTTTTTAATTATATTCACACCGTCAGAATCAAAAGTTTGTATATCAACATAACCAGTTATATGAACCTCAGGGGGAGTGATATTCTTTTTAGCAACTTTTGCAATGGTTTTAGCCCAGTCTTCAGCTATTCCTTCTTCTATAAGAACACTTTCTCCATCGTCAGCAGCACTTTCAAAAGCCCCATATATATCACCAAAGATATGCATGAGTTTATAACCTACTTCATCATAAGCTGTGTTAAGATCTTTGTCTAAAGTTTTGGCAGACAATTCTAAGAATTTTTCAGCCTTTTGTTCAACTTTCCATTGTTGAATTTTTTTAGTTCTTTGATCTTCTCTTATTCTTTTTAAGGAAGCATCTACATGTCCTTGTTTAGGTTTTACTCTTAAAACTCGAGCTACAATTTTCTGATTTTCTCTTACATGGTCACGTATATTTTTTACCCAACCAGAAGATACTTCAGAAATGTGAATAAAAGCTTCTTTTCCTTCATATTCTTCAAGATTCGCATATGCTCCGTAGCCAAGAACTTTATAAACTGTAGCAACTATAAGTTCTCCTTCGCTTGGCCATTCTTGATTTTTTCTTACCATTAAAACACCTAAACATAAAAAATAATAAATATTTTACAAGTTAAATTATCTTAATACTTCATCAATATGAGCAGTTATTTTAGATTTTCCTCCACGAGGTTGTATAAGTGTTTTACCACATATAATACATTGTACCTTGGATGAAGCTCTATCAAATATTATTTGCTCATTATCACAATCTAAACATTTGACTCTTAAAAAGTTTCCTCTTTGTTCATTAGACATTTAATCACCTATACTTTGATAAAAATTTTTATAAATATTTAATTTTAAATTTTCTTGAAAATCTAATCTAAATTTTATCTTATGAATTGACTATTAATTTAAATTTAAAGTTATTAATTTAAATGTAAGACTATTAAATTTAACTAAGAATATTATTTTAAATAAGATTTTAAATTTGACTAAATTATTAAGTTATATAATTAGAATATAGTCAATATCGAAAAGATATTATTTAGCTACAAATTCTGGTTTACTTGTTCTAAAAGAGGATGCAACACGGGATTTTCCGCATTCTTTACACTTATATCTTAAATCTAATTTTTTAACAGGTTTGTTACCACCAGGTAATGGTCTTGGATAACCTCTGTAACCAGCAGTAACTCTTCTAAATTGTCTTTGTCCCCATTTTAATTCACTAGCTTTTCTTTTTTTAGCAACCAGTACTTCGTGAATAGTATGGGTTTTACATTTTGGACAGTAAGTTCTTTTTTCTTTAGGAATTTTCATTCAATCACCTATATTTATAAACTCCATGTTTCCGAGACATAGAGCTATCAAGCTTTAATTAAAATAATATACAAAAATATTAATCAAATATTAAACAGTATATTAGAACAATATCATCAAAACAATAACATATTAATTTAAATAAATAAGCCATCTATTTCAATCATTAAATCATAAGATTTAATTAAGTTAAATACTTTAAAAAGAATTTTAAAGAATTATAAAAAAATGGATAATAATAATTTAATTGAAATTTAATTGATATTAATATAGTATATGATTTCTAACTATATTTAAATTTAATGGAAAAAATCAAATTTTCAATACTAAAAAAATTTCAAAAACACTCAAATTTTTTCACTATCAAATTTTCTGAGAAATTTAATATTAGTATAATAATTGTAATGGGGTTTAGTATTCTAATGTGAAAATATGAAGTATGGTGGAAAAATGTATACATCATTATTGATTAAATATTAATTTTTAATTAATCTACCTTTTTTATTTTTAATCAAAATATTTGCATTTATATCTGGCATGACAACAATATCTTGAGGTTTGAAAGGACCATAAATTTTCTTATCAACACCAACAATTGAATTAATTTCAGAAAATATTAAAACCATTACATTAGCTATTTTTTCAGTAGTTGATTTAGAATTATTTTTGTTTAGCTGGGTTTTTAGATTTAAATCAGTTTCCAAGTACAATTCGTCAATATTGACAAACTCTTCACTTTCATTTTTAATTATATTATCTATTCCCAATTTATTATTTTTAGCTATTTTAGGTTTATCTTTTTTAGCTATTTCAAGGTTACTATTTTTGTTTATTTTAGTTTTATCCTTTAATTCTTTTTTATTAGAATTTGATGGAAATTTGTTATTTTCTTCATGTGAAAATTTTTCAGATTTTTTCGATTGGATATTTTCTGGGGGTTTTTGAGTATTAATAGAACTTAATTTTGATTTTTCATTAGAGGATATAGGGGTTTCTCCACTAGGTGTTGATTTTTTGATATTTTGGACAGATTTTTCAATATTAGGTATGGATTTTTTTCCAATATCTATTGATTCTTCAGATTTTCGATTTTTTAGTTTAGAAATAGAAGAATCTAATTTTTTAAATTCTGGGGATAGTTTATCATTTCCAACAGAATCTTCTATAGATTTTTTTTCAATATTAGAACTATCAATAATGGAGTTTTCCTCATTAGAAATATTTTTAGAATCATTTAAAACTAAATTATCTTCAGAACTTAACTCATCAAAAGAAATACTTTGCCTATGACTTTTTAAAGTGTCGATAAGTGAAAAATAAAGCTTTTCTTCTTCATCAGTTAAATTTAAAGGAGTTGTATCTAAAAGATCAAATTGTGGTTTTCCTTGAAATAAATGATAAGAGCGTTGAATATTCAAAACCGCAGCATCAGCTATTTTATGTTCTCTTATTTCACAAATTTCAGTTGCTATTCTTTGAATATTTCTAAGTAAATCATGTTCACTTGAAAAAGGATTATTTTCAGCAATATTTTTAAGTTCATCTAAATAACTATAAGTTCTTCTATAGAAATCTGGACCCACTCTAGCTAAAATACTATTAGCTCGTTCTTTTTTCTGTATTTCTCGTAATTTTGTGAAAAAAGCATCTTCCAAGAATAATCAACTCAAACAGACTTAGTTTAACAAATAACGTATTGATTTAGAAAATAACATGTTAATTTAGAAAATAACTAAAAATAAAATACAATAAAATATAAAAGTATAAAAAATATATTTTCTAAAGAATATATTTATAAAAATATAATAGAAACTGAGAATATTTGATTATTCCTCATTTTCTATTCTTGGAGCTAGTAAAAAGCTTAATTCTCCATCATCAGAAATCATTTTAAGTTTTAAATCAAGAGGCATGTCGTCTCCAAGTTTAATTGTAGCAATATCTGAAAATTTATCTGCTTTCAACATTTCTCTGATTTTTTCAAGAGAAAAGACGGATTTAGCTTCACCATTTATTTTTTCCCCATGAAGATATTCAATATTAGCATCACCAAATTCTCCTTCTGCAGCAGCTTTAAAGTATTCATTATCTACCATTAGAGAAATTTTGTCTGAAAATATATCAATATCTGCTATAGAGTCTTTTAAAAGTGTGAAAGGAATTTCAAACTCAGTTGGATGGTCTAATTCTGGAGGTGAAGGTGGTTCTTGATCAATATCAATAAGTCTAATTTTAAAAGTTCTTTTAGCTTCTCCTTCGAATGTTATGATAAAATTTCCCTCATCAAGGGATATTATCACTCGATCATCAGTTTTAGAACGCTTTAAAACTTTAACAAACTCATCAGTATCTATATTTATTTTTTCTGGTTCATCACAGATAAATTCATCGAATAAACTTGCTTTTAACTCTAAATGCACATATGTGATGTGACTACGATCTAAGGCATCTAACCTAAAGCCTTCACTATCAGTTTGAATTTGTACTTCATCTACAATAGAAGAAATAGCATCAAAACTGGTTTTTAAAATATTAGGATTACTTAATTCAGCTTTAAACATTTTAAACCCTCTCTTTATTTAATTATAAGAGTTTTAATTAATATTATTTAACATTCACTATAATTAGCAATTTTAAGCCATAAAGTTTTATAGCTAATAAGATTTAGTTATTATTCATAAATAATATATATGTATTAAATGTAGTTTTTCATCATATTTATACATATATATTTTATATAA
Organism: Methanobrevibacter sp.; assembly: GCA_009784145.1. Lineage (GTDB taxonomy): Archaea > Methanobacteriota > Methanobacteria > Methanobacteriales > Methanobacteriaceae > Methanobinarius. The sequence goes on along the minus strand of WRCI01000001.1, from coordinate 4,136 downwards.
ATAAAATGATAAAATTCACGAAAAAGTTCTTAAATAGAAATATAATGCACATTCTTTCAAATATAATATATATTCTCGAATATAGTATATATTTTCAAATATAATACATATTTCTAAACATAACACTTATTTCACGGTTTAATGTTCAATTAGTTTTATTATTCAATCAGCTTTATTGCTCAATTAGTTTTATTATTCAATTAGTTTTGATTGAGTACTTTTTGAAGAATTATCTTTTTTATTCTTTTTAGATTTTTTTTTAGAAACCAAATTTTTATTTTTTGGCTTATGAGGTCTTTTAGACTCAGAATTTTTTTTAAAGCTGGGTTTTATTTTAGTAGGTTTAGCATATTCTTGTTCATCTTCTGATTCGAGAATTTTTTGTCTATTTTCTCCTTCAGTAATTGTTTGATTATCTTCTAATTTAGAAAATTGTCGTTCACCTTCTAAGTCAGAAAGACCTTGTTCATACCCTAAATCAGGGTTTTCTGAATTTTCATCAGATAAAAGTTCAGATAATAAGAGATCTGATTCAGAAGAAGAATCATTTTCAAAAGAAGTAAAAGTGCTGGATTCAGAAGAAGAATCATTTTCAAAAGAAATAAAAGTGTCTGATTCAGATAAAAAGTCTTCAGAGTTAGAAAAAGTAGAAGGAGATTCAAAAAGAGTGGAGTCAGAATCATCAGATTCTGTTTTTAATTCAGATTTTGACTTGGATGTACTTGATTTAGATTTAAAATCAGAATCAATATGGTAATCTTCTTCATCAAGTAGTTCCAAATCTTTTATATCATCAAAAACATGTGTTAAGGGGGTTTTCTTAGGTATAATCGTTAAAATCGAAATTCCAAGAGAAAAAACACCTAAAAATGTTATTATTGTTGCAAAAGCACTAGTTTCACCAAAAGCAACATTATCCACAATTTTATCAGAATCTCCCAAAATTAAAGTGATTCCTAATAAAATAAAAATAATTCCAATTGTAATTCCAATTAAAGCTAAAATCAATCGTTTTTTTCCAGAATTTTTAGATAACAACCCACTAAATTTAGAATGCAAAGACATTCCACTAAAAATACTTTCATTTAAGCCAGATTTCTCATTATCATTTGAGTTTTCTTTTTCATTTTCAGTTTTAAAATCTTCTAAAGAATCAAATTCATCTAAAAAAGATGAATCATCTTCTGAATTTTTTTCAGATTCGCCCATATGGACTCCCCTTAGATTTTTATATATTAAATTTTATAAAATCATTTAATATTATAATCCTTAATCTTATAATCATTCAATATTGTAAAATATTTCAATTTTAATATTTTTAATATTTTTTATAATCTTTTTTATTTTATAATATAAATTTTTTTATTATAATTTTTTAATTATAATTTTTTATAAAATATAATTTTATAAAAATATAAATTATTTTATGGATTAAGTTTTTGAACTTATCAAATTGACCATATCATTGATAAAGTCTACTATTAAATTCAATTATTTAAGATTCTATTATATTATCTTAAAATTATCACAGGTTATTGATAGTGAAGTTTTATAATATCTTAAATACATTAATTATAAAATCTTATAATATATAAATGAATATGACTTGGTTCTATAAGAAAAAACTAATCATATTCTCTCCAAGTATGTTTACACTTCAAACATTTTAAAAATCTAGTTTCTGCTTCATCAGCACTTCTTGTTTGCCGTAACCACCACGCTGCTCTATCATTTCCACATTTAGGACAGTCTACAGTAGTTGTTGGAAGAGTATTAATTTCTTCTCCCTTCACTATAACAGTATCTTTTGCATCTACCTTTTCATTAACTTGGTATTGGTCAACTTCGTCTTTTGACAAATCTTTTGTATATCCACATTTACATTTAAGTTTATTATCATTAGGAAGTAGCATAGCTCCACAATCTGGACAAAATTCCATAACAATCCTCCAAACTAGTTATAAATACTTATTTGAATAAATTTTAAATATTTTTAAATTTATTTTATTTTACTTAAAAAACAATATTTTCAAATTATTTTTAGTTAATTATTGTTCTAAAAATTATAGTTTTTAATATAACCTTTTAAAGTCTAAATTCAACTAAAATTTTCAAACTTTATAATTATAATATAAGATTAATATCATCTTTTAAAATGACTAGTAAATTAATTATATTCTTTTATTATTTATATCTTTTCAGATTATTTCATTTTATTATATATTTTATATCTACTTATTTTTACAATTCATTTGATGTAAAGTATATTTTTATATTCATTTTATATATTTTATGTTCAAGATAGAATATCTAATTAGAATTAATATAATTTAAAGTGTCTTTCAATATTTTTCGATGATCAAAAGCTAATTTTAAAGAAGAAAGGTCATCAAATGAATAAATTTTCCCATCTTTAGCATCACTAGATGGGGTAAGTTCATTAAAATCTCCATTAGCCAAATATACAATAGTAACTGTATGACCTCTTGGATCTCTATCAGAATCTGAATAAACTCCAAGTAATTTTTTTATTTTAATATTAATACCAGTTTCTTCCTTAGCTTCTCTAATAGTTGCGTTTTCTACTGTTTCCCCATAATCAACAAACCCTCCAGGAATAGCCCAATGGTTTTTAAATGGTTCATTTTTTCTTTTTATTAATATCAACTCATTATTTTCATTAATAATGATAATGTCAACAGTTAAGGAAGGTTTTTTATATTGAGTCAAATTATCACAGTTAAATTAATGTTTAATAAAAATAGGTATAATTTTTGATATCTAAATCCAATTTCATTTTATAATTTTATTTTGATTTTATATATTTATAAAAGCTATAAAATTATTATAATATGAGATTATTATAGGATTATTTATATAAATTAGCTATATAGATTATTTATATAAAATGTTATAAGATTACAATAGAAATTAGATATTAAAATATAAAAATATTTGGAAATAAAAATTTTAAAACAAGTTTTATAAAAAATATATTTAAATTAAGAAGAATTTACTTAGATAGATTCTACTAATTTTTTGAATTCTTCTGTTTCTTCTTTTAATTGAGTAGCAGCTTTTAGAAGTGCTTTTTTAGGGTCTTTAGTCCTTTTAACTTTTATTGTAACTTTTGGTTCAGCTATAAGGGGGTGATCTATCCCATAAACTGCATATTCAACATCATCGTCTTCCATGAGGTATTTTCTTAATGCATTACAAACACTATGGCTTTCACCAGGAACTGCAATTTCAAGTTCTAGTTTTGTGTTTCTTAAAATTTGAATATCATCCATAATATCATCCATAAATTAATTTTGTATTTGTTTATTTAATAAGCTCTTTTTTTGTTTATTAACAACTATTACTAGTTAAATATTTATTAATAGTTTTTAATATATTATAGTAGTTTTAATACTTTTTAATAGTTTCTAATAAATTTAACAATCATAGTTAGATGAGAGTTTTCGTCTTTCTTTTCTATCACAGACTTCACAATACACTTCATCATTTCTTTTACTAGGAATCATGTATGCACGGCACCGTGTACACATAGCTTTCACAACACCATTTTCTCTATCTGCAGTATTTAAATCTAAATTGTCACCCATGATTTTAGATACTTTTGCTTCTATAACATCTCCGATTCTAAAAGCATCGGTTAATTTTTCTAAATACCCTTTTTTAACTTGAGATATATGTATTGCTGCCATGTAAGGAAGAGCTAATCGCCTATCTTCACCTTTCATTTTTTGAACATTAATCATGGCTCTTTGACCACGAACATCAGTAATTTCTCCATAGACAATATCTCCAATATTTAAAACCGCAGGTTTACCAGAAGAAGGGATTATAGAAATTTTTTTATTAGAAGAACTAATATCAACAGTTCCTATAACTGCTGCTTTTATGTATCCTCCATCATCATATGCCCATTTATCAGGTAAAAACTGTTCACTAACACCAAGAACATCTCCTGGCATTACAAAATCTCCAGATTTAACTTTCATTTTCATGCCTCTTTTTTATATAAAATAAGAATTTTAATAAAGTTAAAATAATAATATAAAATTTATTTCCTGTTTTTTATATAATATTTATATTTATTTTATATCAACTAATTTTTTATATTAACTATT